>JALZHT010000405.1 GCA_030860645.1 Acidobacteriota bacterium | reverse complement strand
GCGCGGCGCGAGGCGGCCTCCGCCTCGCCGCGCAGGCGGCTCTGCTCCTCGTAGAGTTCGGCCGTGCCGACGGCCGAGGCCGAGAGGTTGGCGATGGCGGCCGCCACCGTCACGTCCGGCTCGGCGAAGCGGCGCGGCTCGCGGTAGTAGAAGACGAGCGTGCCGGCGACCTGGCCGTGCACCTTCAAAGGGAGCGCGAGCAGGGAGCGGATGCCCTCGCGGCGGTACGCCTCGCGCCGCTCGGCGAGCAGGGGCAGCGCGTCCACGTCTTCGACGATGACGGGCGACTCCGGCATCGAAGGCGTCTCGGAGTTGACGGCGATCCAGCTCTCCCGGTACTCGTCCGACAGCCCCTCGGACGAGACGACCTCCCAGCGGCCCGCCCCTTCGCGGCGGCGCCAGATGGCGTAGGCGTCGGCGCGGACGAGCCGGCCCGCGAGCTTGAGCGTGGCGCTCAGGACGGCCTCGGTGCGCGGCGAGCCGAGCAGGGATTCGGAGGCGTTGACGAGCGCGCGCAGCTTCTCCTCGGCCCGCTTGCGCTCGGTCACGTCGCGCTGCGTGCCCCAGACGCGGACGAGGCGGCCGCCCTCGACCGTGCCGGCGAGGCTGTTGAGGAAGTGGCGCGTCCGGCCTTCGCGGTCGACCTCGACCGACTCGGCGTCCGCGAGTTTGTAGCCGGAGCGGATGAAGGCGCGCAGGTACTCGACGTTGGCCGGGTCGTCGCGGACGAGGAAGTCGGCGAGGCGCGCGCCCGTCATCTCCTCGGCCCGCTCGAAGCCGTACATGCGGGCGGCGGCGTCATTGCACTCGGCGAGGTAGCAGTGCTCGTAGCAGAGTTCGATCTGTTCGTCCTCGGGGAGCGCGACGGGGATGGGGCGCTCGAACTCGAAGCGCCAGATGCCCTCGGAGCTGTTGGCGATGAAGGCGCGGTAGCGCTCCTCGCTCTCGCCGAGCGCGCGCAGCAGGTCGTCTTTGGCGCGGCCCGACGCCTCGGCCTCCTCGCGCGCGGCCTGCTCGCGGATGCGGCGGGCGCGCTCCTCCTCGGCGGCGCGGCGGTCGGTGATGTCGTGCGAGATGCCGAAGAGGCCGACGGTGCGGCCCTCGCGGTCGCGCACCACGCCCTTCGTGACCCGGTAGTCCTGCGTGCCGCGCGCCCCCTCGGCGACGCCCTCGAAGACGCGCGTTTGGCCGGAGGCGAGGACTTCGCGGTCGGCCTCCGTGAACTGCCGGGCGGTGTCGGGCGGGTAGAGGTCGGCGTCGAGCCGGCCGACGATCTCCGAGGCGGGCCGGCCGATGAAGCGGGCGCACGCCGAGTTGACGAGCAGGTAGCGCCCCTCCAGGTCTTTGACGAAGACGGCGTCGGTCGTGCCCTCGATGACGGCGCGCATCACGTCGTCGCGGTCGCCGGGCGGCCGCGTGACCGTCTCTTCGGTGTCTGCGTCGCGCATGAATCCTACAGGCCGCGAATCGTCAAACGTGGCTGAGTAGCTTCGGCCGCGGTCGGGAAGGCCGCCAGGATGTTAGCCGCCGCGCGCGCCCTTCGTCCAGAGGGGCGTAGTCAATTAAGGATTACCATTGACTACGGGCCGTGACGAAATCAGAAGATTGTCGTCTCTTTTTTTAAAGCTTAGGCGGGTAGTTTGGCGCTTCGCGTCACGGCGTTTGACGGCGATTCCACAAACCGCACCGTCGAGAGTGAGGGAAGTTATGAAAGCTTACAACGAAGAGGTGGCGCGGATGGCGCGCGAGGGCGAAGACTTCCGGCGGGTGCTGTTCACGACCGGGCGCTCGCAGTTGGTGTTGATGTCGCTCAAGCCGGGCGAGGAGATCGGCGAGGAGGTGCACGACGGCGTTGACCAGGTGCTCGCCTTCGTCGAGGGCGAGGGCGAGGCCGTCATCGAGGGCGAGAGCCGGCCGGTGCGCGCCGGCAGCGTCGTCGTCGTGCCCGGCGGCACGCGCCACAACTTCCTCGCCTCCGCCGGCTCGCCCCTCAAGCTCTACACCGTCTACACCCCGCCCGAGCACCCCGACGGCACCGTCCACCGCACGAAGGCGGAGGCCGACGAGTACGAGCGCGAACATCACCGCTAGAGGCCGGATGCCGGATGCTGGTTAAAAGCAACTGTCTGTAACTAGCATCTGGCCTCTGCTTCTTACCGTCCGGCGAGGCTGGCGACGGCGGCGATCAGTTCGGCCGGCTCGACCGGCCCGGGGATGTGCATCCGGTAGCCGGCCCGCAGGGCATAGCGGATTGAGGGTTGTGGGTCGCGGACTCGTCTCCGAGGAAGCTGTCTTCTTCATTCCGCAATCCGAAATCCGCCTCCCGCAATCTCGGGAGCCGCACGGTGAAGGTCGCGCCCAGCCCTTCGCCCTCGCTCTCGGCCGTGACCGACCCGCCGTGCAGCTCGACGAGGTGGCGGACGATGGCAAGCCCGAGGCCGAGGCCGCCGTGCGCCCGGGTCGTCGTCTGGTCGGCCTGCCGGAAGCGGTCGAAGACGTAGGGGAGGAACTCCTCTTTGACGCCGGCCCCCGTGTCGCTCACGGCGATCTCGACGTGCGGGCCGACCGCCCCGAGCCGCACCTCGACGCGCCCGCCGGGCGGCGTGAACTTGATGGCGTTCGAGAGCAGATTCCACATCACCTGCTGGAGCCGGTCGGGGTCGCCCGAGACCGAGCCGACGCCCGCGCCCGCGGCGGCGAGCAGCCGCACGCCTTTGGCGTCGGCGGCCGGGCGCATCGCCTCGGCGGCCGCCCCGACGAAGGTCGCCGGGTCGAGCGGCCGCGCGTCGAGCCGCACTTTGCCGGTGATGATGCGCGACATGTCGAGGAGGTCTTCGATGAGCTGGTTCTGGATGCGCGCGTTGCGCTCGACGATGTCCAGCGCGCGGGCGGCTGCCTCGGGGCTGAGTTGGCCGTCGCGCAGGACGTGCGTCCAGCCGAGGACGGCCGTCAGGGGCGTGCGCAGCTCGTGCGAGAGGGTGGCGAGGAACTCGTCCTTGAGGCGGTTGGCGGCCTCGGCCTCGGCGCGCGCCGCCTGCTCGCGCTTGAGCCGCACCTCCAGCTCGTCCTTCGCGGCGCGCAAAGCCTCCTCGGCCCGCTTCCGCTCCGCGACCTCGGCGGCGAGCGAGTTCGCCTTCTGTTGCAGCAGCGCGACGGTGCGCAGCCGCGCCGGGGAATCGCCGAGCGCGGCGTAGCTCTCGGCCGGGACGACGCGCCCGTGCTCGGCGCAGACTTCGTCGAACGAGGCGGACAGCGCCGAAGTGCCGAAGCCTTCAATCGGGTAGGCGCAGAAGAGCGAGCAGGGGTGGGTCTTGAGCAGGTCGTTCCAGAGTCTTTCGAGGAGGACGGCGGCCGGGTGTTGCGCCGCGCCGCAGAGCTGCGCGACCATGTCGCCGAAGGCGCGCACCCTGCGGCCGCCCGCGCCCGCGCGCGCGAGCACGCCCCCGACCACCTCATTGAAGCGGCCCGGCTCCGGCGTGCCGTTGACCATGAAGCGCGCGAGCGTCTCGGCCGCGTCGAGCGAGACGTACTGGCCGCGCGCCGCGGCCCCGTCCAAGTCCACCCCGGAGGCGCGCAGGCTCTCTTCCAGCCGCTCCCGGCGCGACCGCTCGGCCAGGACGACGCACGCCTCGCCCGCGCCCAGCCCGGCGCCGATGAAGCCGCTCAGAGAGTTCAATAAGAACCCGTCCGACTCGTAGAACTGCACGAAGTGCTCGTGCTCGCTCCCCGCGACAGAGTCGGGGAAGGCCAGCACCCCGCCGGCCGACTTGCCGTTATTTCTTGCCTGAACCAAACGAGCCTCCCTGACTCTTCCGGGCCGACACAGTCCTACCCGCACGCACGACGCCGCGCATCCAGTTTTAAAGGGGGAACCCGCGCGTATTCTATTCCACCCGCAGGCCGAAAGCTAGATGGAAACATTGCCGATGGCAGATTTGTGCTCCGCTCGCGGGTTGAGCCTGGGTCGGGTCGGGATTCACACGGAGGGCACACAGGGTTCACGGAGAAGGACAACCTCTTCTC
>JALZHT010000404.1 GCA_030860645.1 Acidobacteriota bacterium | reverse complement strand
GCAGGAGGGGGAGCGGCGCCGAGGCGTGCTGCGCCCGGGAGTCGGCCCGCGGCTCTCCCCATGCCCGCCCGGCCCGCGGCGCAGGCCGCCCCTCGGCCCGGAGAAGACGACTCGACCGGAAGCGGTGGAAGTCCTGCCGGAGAAGTTGACTCAGCCAGAAGTGGAAGTCCTGCACGAACTGAGTCACGCGGAGGGTGAGCGCGTAGCGCGTGAACGAAGTGCGGGGAGTGCTCAGGACGGCCCGCCCCTGCCTGCGGTAGGTCGTGTCGAGCGAGGGAGGCCGCGCGTCCCCTTGAGCGAACCTGGCCCCGAAGTGAGTCTCGATGAAGCCGAGCGGGTCGGCCCCGAAGGCGCGGCGGTAGCTGCTCACCAACCGGCGCACGAATGCGACGGCACGCGGACGCGCGTGGACGCCGGAGTCCGGCCCGCGCCCGCTCCGCCGCCCCGCGTCTCTCTTCTTCTTGTCGCTCTCCATGTCCGTCGCGTCCCGCGCGCCCCTCAAACGGCGACGCCCTCTGCCTCTTCAAGCGCCTTCAACTCAAGCCCCGCACGCAGCGCACGCGCGCTCGCGGCCGGCTCCAGCTCGACGACCTTGCGGAACTGCTCCGCCGCCGCGCGGCCCAGACCCTTGCCCGCGTAAGCCATGCCGAGGTTGAAGTGGAGCGTCGGCTGCCCCTCGTACTTTGCGACCAGCCCCTCGAAAAGCTCGACGGCCTCGTCGAACCTGCCGACGGTCGTGTACGCGACGCCGAGGTTGCTCGCCGCGTGGACGTTTCCGGGGTCGGCCTCGCACGCGCGCTCGAACTCTTCGGCGGCCCCGGCGTAATCGCCCAGCGCGGCGCGGCACAGGCCGAGGTTGTAGCGCGCGAGCGCGAACGAGCCGTCGGCCTCAAGCGCCCTCTCGAAGCGGCGCGCGGCCCCTTCGCAGTCGCCGCGCCTGAGCAGGACGAGGCCGAGATTGTTGAGCGCCCTCGCGTGGCCGGGGTCGTCCGCGAGCGCCTTCTCGTACTCCCCGGCGGCCTCCCCGACGCGGCCCAGTTCTTCGAGCACCACGCCGAGGTTGTAATGTGCGCCGGCGTCCCTCGTGTCAGCGGGGGCGAGTCGGAAGTAAGCCCCGTACTCCTCAATCGCCTCCTCGCGCCTGCCCGTCAGGTAGTTGACGAGCGCGAGGTTGCGGTGCGGCATCGCGTAGCCGGCGTCGAGTTCAACGGCCATGCGGTACTCGGCCAGCGCCTCGTCCGTTTTGCCGAGGCTGAAGTAGGCGTTGCCGAGGCTGTTGTGCGGGAGCGCGTAGTCGGGCGCGATCTCCGAGGCCCGCCGCAGGAACGGCAGCGCGCCCTCGATGTCGCCGTGGTGTAGCAGAAGGTAGCCGACGTTGGTCAGCGCGTAGATGTTTCGGGGGTTGGCTTGCAAAGCCTTCTCGTATTCGAGCCAGGCGTCTATGAAGTTGTCCTGGAGGTGAAGACTGACGGCGCGGCGGTGGTGGAACTCCGAGGGCGAGCCGCCGGCCGCGAGCAGGTCGCGGAAAGCGTTCACGCCGTCCGCGCCCGTCGTCAGCCGCGACACGCGCAGGACGCTGTTGCCGTCGTAGTCGCCGTCCTCGTGCTCGAACGGCTCGCCCAGGCGGACGGCGAAAGCTTCGCCGGGCACTTCAACGATGTCGCCGGGGCGCGGCGCGCGTCCGGCCCCGGCGAGCCGCGCCGCGATGCGGTTCAGCAGCCTGCCGGCCTCGCGGCACGAGGACGCGGGCGACCAGTACCACTCAAGGTCGGGGCAGCCGAACTGCGCCATGCCGTGCGTGTGCACCCACGCCGTGTCGGGGGCGAAGTCCTCGACGATGTGTACGGTGATGCGGGCGTTCGGTTGAGTGCTCATGCTCCGGTGTCTCGTCGCGCCGGCGGGGCGCTACCGCCCCGGCGCTTGGGGGAGTTTCTCTTCGCCTTCGTGGGCGCGTCGAAGATGTCGCGCGTGCTCTGCTCGTAGCCGTGCTTGTAGACCGCCCCGCGCTTGAACCTGCCGCCGTTCTCGTCAAGCCAGCCCTCCGCGCGCGCGATTGCCTCCTCCTGTTCCTCGATGGGCCTGAACGGGTGGAGGCCGAAGCGCCGGCCCGTGATGATCTGCAACTCCTTGAGGAGCCAGTGACGCTCCACGCGTTGCGACGTTCGCAGCAGCGCGCCCAGCTTCGACACGTCGAGCGGCGCGCCCAGCCTGTAGCAGACGCCCGGCTCGAAGGCGGACTCATGCTGCTCCCACCAGCGGCGCAACTCGTCGCCGCTGATATTCTCTTTGAACTCCTCGCCGGTGAGGTTCCGAAGCCTGTAGACCGCGTTGAGAGTCAGGTCAGGGTTGAAGTCGTCCCCGGCGACGACGGCTATCAACTCCTCGATGGACTGGCGCAGGCCGAGATACGAGATGGCTTCGATTGCCTCCGACCGGATGGGGGACGACTTGGCGCGGCGTGCCTGGCGCAAGGCCGGGAAGAGGCCGACGCCGACGACGTGTTTGAGCGTGAGCGCGCCCTCCTCGCGGACGGCGCGGACGCGGTGCCACATCATCGAGGCTGCTACCGGGGCGGCGTCCTGATTCCCCAGCCTCGCGAGCGCGATGACGGCGAAGCGCACGAGGCCGGGGTCGTACCTTAGTTTCCTCTTGGCGACGATGCCCCTGACGAGCGCGAGGAGTTCGGGGACGGCCCGCTGGTCGCCCAGTTCGGCCAGGGCGTCAGCGGCCCAGCCCCGAAGGTTGCTGCTCAGCCTCTCGTTGCGGACGATGTTCAGCAGCGTCTCGGACGCGCCCTCGTCCTTCGAGCGGCCGAGGGCGCGCACGGCCACGACGGGCAGGAAAGGGTTTTGCTCGTCGAGGAGTTCGCGCACGAGCGGGACGGCCTCGCGCGACTCCATCTCGGGGATGATGTCCATCAGTTGAGACGAAGGCATCGCGCTCTGCCGCAGAGCCTCGATGACAGGGCCGACGGCGGGCATGCCCGACTCCACAAGCCGCAGCGCGGCGAGCGACGACGCCGAGCCAGTGCCTTTGGCCGCTTCGACGAGCGCGTTGATTTCGTTTTGGCCTTCGTCCGTCATACGCCTGATTATTTGAGTGCCGTCTCCAGGATGATCTTCCGCCGCCCGAACCAAGTCGTTATCGGGTGGTGCTCGGCGTGCCTGATGAAGATAAGGTTGGTTTCGTCGTCCGTCCCGCCCCAGTTGACGGGATGGATGTGGTGCTCCTCCCAGTTGACGAGGAAAATGTCGTGATAAGGCATCTGCGGCTCAATCGTCTGCCTGACGTGGTGCTGCGCGAGAAGCTCGGCCATGCCGTCGAGGCTTTTCGGCTGCTTGGTGAAGTAAGCCGGAAGCGTCGTGAGCCCCATCGCCATCAACGCCCTCTGCATCTTCATCACTTCCTTTGTCTCTGCGGTCTCCGGCGGCCCGGGCACGGGCGGCGGGGGCGCGGGCGGCACCGGCGACTCCGCGATTCTTATCAACTCGGCCTTCTTGTCGTCGCGCAAGGTATTGATCATTTCTATCCAGCGGTCGCGGAAGGGGCCGCCCCTTGTAGCACCGCCGATGGTGTATTTGCCCGAAGGCTTCGGGATGTCGGGGCCGAGCGGGTGTTTGTACCTGATGTTAGCCGGATGCGCCACGGGGCTATGTGCCGTCTGGAAGTTATAGTCGCTGAAGTCGAACGTCGTGTCGGAGAAATTCCCTTCGACCTGCCCGGCGCTGTTCAGCTTGGCGTCGTACTTCGTCAACATTTTGACGGCTTCTTCTTTCGTCGGCCCCGTCCACTTCTCCTTGGGGCTGGCGACGTAGGCGTAATCCCAGGTCTTGTCGCCGTCAACCACTTCGAGCGACTTGAAGACAGGGTGCTTGCTCTTGACCTTCGCGGCCACTTCCTCAGCCTCGCTCTTAAGAATCTGGCCGTTCTTGAGGTAGGGTTTCTGCTCCTCCGCAATGGCCGCGAGTCCGGCCTGCACCTGCCTGGTGTGTTCGGGCGGCGTGGTGCCGGGCACCTGCGGGC
>JALZHT010000403.1 GCA_030860645.1 Acidobacteriota bacterium | reverse complement strand
ACGCGGGACTGGGCCGCGGCCGTCAGCGCCGCCACGAGGAGCACGCCGCAGACAAGCGCCCCCCTGACTCTGAAAGAGGATTCGGACGACATGACACTCCCCCTCACTTCCGCAGGCGCGCGGCGCGCCGCGACTGCAAAGACTCGCGCAGGTGGTTCGGGCAGGCGAGGTTGAGCACCGTGTTGCTCAACACGACCATCAGCTCCTCATGCTCGCGCGCGAACAGCCCCGTGAGCGGCACGTCGCCCGTCTTGACGACGACGCCCTCCCGGACCCACTGCCAGAACTGCTTCTGCGTCGTCCAGAAACGCTTCGTGTCGCGGCAGACGACCAGGGCGTTTTTCTTCCGCTTCGTTACCTTTTTCGACATTGACGAGTCCTGGGCACACCTCCCCCGTGCGGCTGTCAGCCCTCTTGCGAGGCGCGGGCGGCGGCCGGACAGGCCCCTCGGCGGGGAAACCCGTTTTAACGCTGGGCGGCGTGCAATCTGTGTGAAAGAGCGCGTGCGCGCGCGCGGTGGAGATAAATCGGCCCTGTAGGGGCTGTACAGGCGCGGCGAATCCTTCTGACTGATGTATTACAGGAAAGTTATAAAAGACCTGACATTCCGCTGAATGGCGGGAAACATGGGGAGAATGTCCGCGACGACGAAACCAGGGACGCACCCGGCGACTTTTGAGTAGACTCCCCTCACGGGAAGTTCTCGCTCCCGGCAAAACACTCGAAAACACGAGCGACTGGAACGCGAAACTGACCGATAGGTTAACTCGCCCCCGCCCGTTCGGGATGGGCGAGGCAGTGAGAAACGTGATGTAAAAAAACTTAACGGGCTGCGGCTGCGACTTTGGCCGTCAAAATATGCCTTCCTGCTGATTTTGTCAATACTTGGACGGTTTTCGTTCAGCGCGCGATGAAACGACTCGTGAGCCGCCGGCCCCCTGGACATTCCACCCGATGTTTGGCGAAGTTTACACGGCCTTGACCGCCTCGACGACGCTGAAGGGCGACCTGGTCGGGACGATGCGCGTCAGGCGGAAGCCGGCGGCGGCGAGCAGCTCGCGGTACTCGCGCGCCGTGCGCTCGGCCCCGCCGGGCGAGACGAGCATTTCGAGGTCGAGCAGCTTGCTGTAATGCGGCTCGTCGCCTTCGGGCACGACCGTCTCGACGATCAGGACTTTGCCGCCCGCCGGCATCGCCGCGTGAATGTTGCGCAGGATGCTGAGGCAGCGCTCGTCGTCCCAGTCGTGGATGATGTGCTTCATCATGTAAGCGTCGGCGCCGCGCGGCACCGCCTGGAAGAAGTCGCCGGCGACTTTCTCGACCCTCCCGGCCACGCCCTCGGCTTCGAGCAGCGCGTCGGCGCCGGCGATAACCGGCGGCACGTCGAACAGGACGCCGCGCATCCCCGGGTGAGCTTTCAAGACCTGCGCGAGCAGGTAGCCGTGGCCGCCCGCGATGTCGGCCAGCGTGTTGATGCCGCTGAAGTCGTAAGCCTCGACGACGGGCGGGGCGGTGGCGGCCGACATGTCGGTCATGGCGCGGTTGAAGATTTCCGCCTCCGAGGGGTTGGCGGCGAGGTAGTCGAAGACCTCCGCGCCGTGCGTGTGGCCCCAGGCCGGCGCGCCCGTCCGCACGCTGTGGAGCAGGCGGCCCCAGACGCTCCAGTGCCACTCCTCGCCCATGAAGATCGCGCCGTTGCGCAGCGAGTTGGGCGCGTCGCTGCGCAGCGCCTCGCCGACGGGCGTCAGCCCGAAGACGCGCGGCTCGACCTCGCTGAAGACGCCGACGCTCGCCAAACTCCGCAGCACGCGGTAGAGCGCCTGCTCGTGCGCCTCGGTGGCGGCGGCCAGCCGGCTCACGGGCTGCGGCTTTTTGGCGAGCAGGTCGGCGACGCCCAGCTTGGCGACCACGTAGAGGGCCTGCGTCATCAGCGCGCCGAACGCCATCTGCGTCAAGAGGAATTCAGCCGACGGCGCGGCCGCGGCGTTATTTTGTGCGTTCATAAGTTCGCTCTCCCTGAACAGTTATAAGACCACGGGCCAAACGCTCCCGGCGCGCGCCGTTCCGAATGGCCCACATAACAAACGCGAAGGGCGGGCGAAAAATGCATCAGGCGAAGCCCTGAAAGGGCGCGTTAGGGCACTTTGCGGCTGAGTTTACCGGGAGGCAGGATTAACACGGAGGGCACGGAGGACACACGGAGGGCACAGAGAAATCAACTTCTTCTCTGTGCCCTCCGTGTTCTCCGTGTTGAAACGCGCGCCCGCTACCCTCAGCCGCAAATTGCCCTAATTCAACTCCTGCGGGTCGCTGCACAGAAGTTCCTGCGCGGCGATGGACTGGAAGCTGGTGAGGACGCGCGTGCCTCGGGTCGTGCGGGTCGGGGCGTCGGCAGAGACGACGCCGAGGCAGAAGCGCGCGCGGCGGAGCGGGTCGGGGACGGGGTGCGGCGGGAAGTGGCGCGCGTAAGGGTGCTGGCGCGCTTTCGGGGCGGCGACCTTCAACGTCTCGCTGGCGGTCCGGCCCGGCGCGAGTTCCGAGACGCCGGGGTAGACGGCCGCGGTCGGGCCGGGGCCTTGATCGGGCGGCAGGAGATAGCCGCGCTGCGTGAAGTGCACCGTGCCGTCGGGCTGCGGCTCGACGTAGACGCGGCCCGCGCCGAGGCCGTACTCGGTGTCGCCGCGGTTGACGAGCAGCACCGCCTTGCCGCCCCGGTTGGTCACGCGGTACTCGATGCGGAACCCGCCCGCGCCGTCGCGTCGGATGTCGGCGCTGAAGTCGAGCTGCGGTTTCGACGGCGAGGCGGAGTCGGCCTCCGGCGACGGCGTGCCGCCGGGCGTCGCTGCGGACGCGTTCGCCGCCGCGTCAGGCGGGCGTGAGTTGTCGTTCATCGTTCGGTTCTCGACGCGGTTCGCGTTTGAGACGTTGTTCGCGCCGCCGTGCGCCCCGCAGGCCCCGCCCGCGGTCAAGGTGAGGGCGGCGGCGCAGACGAGGGCCGCGGCCGTGGCAGACGTGCTCATCTTCAGGAACCTCCCCGACGGAGATGACCGCGTGGCGCGCGGCGGTTGCCCGCCGGGCCGCCGAGGAATCTTCGGATTCTCCGGGCCGTGCCGTCAAGCCCCTCACGAGTTGCCGTAGGTCGGCCGCGCCGGCCGGTTCATCTCCTCGCGCAGCCCGTTCTCGGTGAGCGCGCGCGGGTTGTCGCGCGAGGCCGGCGTCGCCGGGTTGAAGTCGTTGTCGAAGAAGACGCCGCCGTTCGGCAGCCCCACCGCCTGCCGCTCGCTGTTCGGGACGAACCCGCTGTCGGGGCCGCCGCCCTGGTACGTGCCGCGCTGGAACGTGCCGGTCACGATGTTGTAGGCGTGCGACATCTCGTGGAAGAGGACGACGACGGGGTCGAAATACTTCCACTGATCGCCCGCGTCGTTCGGGTCGGGGTCGTAAATCTGGTTGAGCCGCGTGTTGTAGGAGATGAGGGCGTCGTCGGAGGGGCCGGGCGTGCCGTCGGGGTTGAGGAACGGGTGCGGGCCGCCCTGCGTGCGGCGCGGCCAGTCAGCGAAGCCGTTGTCCTCCTCGGCCAGCTCTTGAATCGTCACGGTGTTGCCGTCGTTGAAGAGGCCGCCGACGAAGGGCAGGCCCGCGAGCGGCGAGCGCGTGCGGTCGTAAGCCGCGTCGAAGGCTTCGAGCATCTGGCGGCCGTCGGGCGACGAGCGGAGGAACTCGATGTCCTGCTCGACGCGTTCGACGAACTCGGGCGAGCCGACGATGCGGATGCTGCGGCTGCCGGGCGTGCCGGCGAGGACGACGTTGACGAGTTGCGTGCCGCGGGCGACCGTGTCGGTTCCCTGCTGCGCGTAGGCGATGTCGCCGGCGCGGTTGGCGCGTCGGTCGCCGACGGTCGAGCCGTAGAGTTTGTCAGCGCCGCCGCCGGCGTAGAGGCGGTCGGCGTCCGCGCCGCCTTCGAGCGTGTCGTCGTCGAGGCCGCCCGAGAGCACGTCGCGGCCCGCGCCGCCGCGGAGGTGGTCACGCC
>JALZHT010000402.1 GCA_030860645.1 Acidobacteriota bacterium | reverse complement strand
CGGCTGGGTCGCCGCCCCGCCCTGTGCGCCGCCCGCGGCCGGCGGGCCGACGTTGCCGCCCGCCTCGTAGTTCCACGTCGCCTTGTCGTAGGTCGCGCCCGCCGCGTCGAAGCCGGAGAAGAGGCCGTCCTCGGGCAGCTTGAAGCCTTCTTTGACGATGAAGGCCGCGTTGGTGTAGTTGACGAGGTAGTCTTTGGCGATGCGGTTGTTCGCTATCGCGTAGTTAATCAGGCCGCCGAGGAAGGCGATGTCGGCGCCCGCGCGAATCTGCAAGAACATGTCGGCGGTCACCGCCGTGCGCGTGAAGCGCGGGTCGACGACGAGCATCTTCGCGTTGCGCTTCGTCTTGGCTTCGATGGCCCACTTGAACCCGCACGGGTGGTTCTCGGCGGGGTTGCCGCCCATGATCAACATCATGTCGGTGTTCTTGATGTCGATCCACCCGTTGGTCATTGCGCCGCGGCCGAATGTGGGTCCCAAACTTGAGACCGTGGGGCCGTGTCAAACACGGGCCTGCGTCTCGAAGTAGCAGACCCCCAGGCTGCGCATGGCCTTGACCGCCAGGAAGTTGAGTTCGTTGGTGTCCGTGCAGCCTCCCGTCCAGCCGATGCCCTCGCAGCGGTTGACCGTGAGGCCCGCCTGGTCCCGCTCGACGAAGGTGGCGTCGCGCGTCGTCTTCACCTTCCGCGCGATCTCGTCGAAAGCCTGCTCCCACGAGATGTCCTCCCAGCGGTCGGAGCCGGGGCGGCGCACCTGCGGCCGCGTCAGTCGGCGGTCGTTGAGGATGTCCTGTTCGAGCGACGCGCCCTTCGGGCAGAGCGTGCCGCGGTTGATCGGGTGGTCGGGGTCGCCCTCGACGTGCACGACCTGCGCGACGGCGTTCTTCGACTTGTCGCCGAGCGTGTGGATGATGACGCCGCAGCTCACGGAGCAGTAGGGGCAGATGCTACGCGTCTCGCTCGTGCGGGCGAACTTAAGCCCCTGCGTCTGCGCGCGCACCGGCGCGAGGTTGAAGCCGAAGGCCGAGACGGCCGACCCTCCGGTCAGCGTCGCCTTGATGAATGTTCTCCTTGAGACATTCATGACGTAAACCTCCTCAGATAGGGACGGGGGAGAAGTGGGTTGATTGGCGGGCGGCGGCTGGTGACTAACGGCTGCGGACAGATGCGTACCTGCGAGTCCCGGCGGAACTCATCGTCGTCCGGGTGACCCGTCGGGAGAATGCTCTTTAGTGGTGCGGCGAGGCCCACTATCCCGTCTCCGGTCGAAGCCTAGTTGACGTTACGAACTATCCGGTGAGTGGTGCAAGGTTATGCCCGGTAATCACAAAAGTCAATTATTTTAATCGGAGGGGCGGCGCGGCCGCCCGCGGTCGCCGACGGCCCTCACGGCGTCGGGCAGATCGCGGTAGGCGAAACTCTCCTCGACGCCCGCGTGCGCCTTGCCGCCGGCCTCGGCGTAAGGGTAGATGAAGTAGTTGAGCGGCTCGCCTCTCTGCTTCGGGTTGAGGACGAGGTCGCGCCGTCACAGGCCCACGAGGTTGAGTTCAATCTTCGTGTAGCCGTGCTCGCGCGCCCACAAGTCCAGCGCCGCCGCCGCGACCTCGTCCACCACCGGGACGGCCAGGCCGAGCCGCGTCAGGTCAACCCCCTTGATGTAATGCCGGCAGGTGTCGCAAGTCTCGATGCGGACGTGGTCATACTCCGGCGTTTGAAAATACGCGAGCTTCCCCGGCCGCTCTTCACCGCAGTTGGCGCACACGACGCGGCGGAAAGGCCAGGCCGTGAGGCACGTCGAGCAGACCAGCCCGCGCCCCCCGCCGTCCGCGCCCGCGGGCGCGTTCTGTAGGAAGCTGACCTGAGGCGTGCCGGCGCAGAACGGGCAGCGGTTTTCTCGCCCCTCCAGGCTTCTATCAACCGGCCGGGCCCCCGATTCCGCGAGCCAGCGCGCGTACGGCTGTAAGAAGGTTTTCGCAAAAAACTGCACGTCAGAAGGCGCGCGCCACTGTTCGATCAGCACCCCGTCGAGTTCCTCCTCGCCGGCGCGCAGGAGTTCCTGCGCTTCCTCGGCCAACTCCGGAGGCCCATTCGCTTTCACCGCCTGCAACAGTTCGGGCGCCGCCGCACGGGCCACGGCCAGGTCTTCCTCAAGGACGCCCGAGGGCAGCCACTCCTTGCGGCTGCACAGATAATCGTAGACCGCCTTCTGGGCGCGCAACAGCTTCCCGTAGAACGTTAACAACTCTCGCGCCGCCTCGCCGCGGGCGGCGAGATGCTCGGCCCTCTGGATACGCTTGTCCCACGATTCTCTCGTCATCGTGAGTCCATGCTTGCCGCCGGGTCGTGCGCGTTGCCGCGCCCGAGCGCCGAGTGGAGCGATTGCAGGCGGACAATTAGTTGGGGGAGTGTAGTGCTGGTGTAGACGGGCAGCCCGCCGACGAGGTCACGGTAAAACGGTTCGTCGCGCCACGACCCGAACTTTTCTCGCGCCGTCGTCGCCCCGTCGCCGCCGTCGAACAGGTACAGCGCGGAACTCTTCCGCAGCGCGCGCCGGGCCGACGCCTTGATCTTCCCCCCGGAGGCGCGCGCGACCATGACCGCGAAGTCCACGTCCACGAACTCCAGGAAGCTGTTGCCCTCAATCAGGACTCCGGGGGCCGCGACGCGTTCGAGCGCCAGCCTGATGCCATGCTCGACCTGATTATCCGTGACGATCACCCAGTGGACGTTCGACGCCCCCGCCTCCCAGTAGCGCCCCGTGTCCTTTCCGGGGGCGTAGGTCTGCGCGCGCCCCGAACGGATGACAGGCTCGTCACTCAGAAGGTGGCTGACGCAGCACGCGTGCGGGTCCTTGCCGCACGAGCGGTAGTGCCCGCGCGTCATCTTGATCGCCTCCCAGCCGGGGAAGGCGCGCAAGAACTCACATAGCAGAGTGGTCTTGCCCACCTCCGACGAGAAGCCACCGACCGCCACCGTCATGCGCATCATATCTCCTCGATGTCCCATTGATAGACGGACGCTTATCCTACTACTGAAGATTTTTGGTATCAAGAATTTGACGTGCCCGGCAATCTGCAAACGCGAATAGAGTGCCAATTCTCAGATTCGCCCGCGCCTTTTGCTGCGTGCTATAATCCTCCCAAACGTTATTCCCGAAGGGGGATTGGTAATGTCAGCCAACAGCCTCGCCCGCCGCCCCGTCTCCAATGAGACCGTTCCATCCGGCCGGATGTTCCGGGCCGGCCTTGCGACTCTGCTCTTCTTCATGCTGCCTGTCGCGGCGGAAGCCTACACCCTCGTCCTGCGCAGCGGTCGGCACGTTACAGTCCCCGACGACTTTGAGGTGACGCCGACGGCGGTCATCTACGAGGCGTCGCCGGGCTTCTCGGTCACGGTGTGGCTGTCGAACGTTGATTTCGCCGCGACCGAGAGGGCTAATGGCGAGCCGGCGGGGAACTTCGCCAGGAGGATTAAGCAGGAGCCGGAAGGGGCCGACGCGCCCGCATGCGCGCCGGAAGCCACGAAGGCGGAGCGTCGTGCCGGCAGGAAAGTAGTCACCAACAAGGAACTTGAGCCCTCCCGGTTGAGACGCGAAGCGCAGGAGGAAGAGTATGAGCGCACGCGCCGGGAGCGCGGCATGCCTTCCAGGCGGGAATTGCAACAGCGCGTCGAGGAGCAGGACCGCGAGTTGCGCGAGTGGGCCCGGCAGATGGAGGCTGAGAGGAGGGAGGCGGAGCTGGAGGCCCTGAGGTCTGAGCTGGTGAACGTCAGGCGGCAACTGGACGAGCTGAACCTTCACCTCTCGCGGCAGGCCGCGGCCGACGGGTCTGCGTACGCGCCCCCGAACGGCTACCCTTACTTTTACGCGCCGCCCGTCCAAGTCATCACCGTCCTGCCCTTCGGCCACCGAGGCCGGTTCGGGCGCGGGCACTTCGGGCCCCACCCACACGGCCGCCGGTGGCCTTTCAACCCGCGGCCGGGTCACACCTCCCCCCCGATCTACGTCAGCCCCTCCCGGAGCGCGGGGCCTCTGCCGCGGGC
>JALZHT010000029.1 GCA_030860645.1 Acidobacteriota bacterium | reverse complement strand
CATTCCGACCCGCGCGCGCCGCAGCGCGGCCAACAGCGCGAGCGCGGCCGCGCCCCCGCTCATGTCGAGCAGGCTGTCGTAGACGGTGCCGGCGCGCGCGGCGAGGAAGCTCTGGTGGAACTCGTCGAGCAAGGAGCAGGCGGCGACGAGGGCGAAGGCCGCGGCGGGCCAGCGCCGCCGGAGACCCCGGCGCGAGGAGGTGAGAAAGGCGCGCGCGGCGAGCAGCGCGAGCACGGCGTACTCGATGAAGTGGGCCGCCTTGCGGACGAAGAGGTGGACGGCGGCGAGCGTCGGCTCGTCTATGTCGGGGAAGAGCCAGAGCAGCAGCGGGCGGATGATGCGCGAAGTGTTCGAGGCCGAGAAGCCCGAGGTCGAGGCGAAGAAGATGACGCCGATCCAGACGACGACGGGGCCGTAGCGCCAGAGCCGCCCGCCCCCCGCCCGACGAAAAAGAGGGAAGCCGCCGCGCGCGCTTCCCTCCCCTTCGGCTTTCGTCCGCACGTGCCTACAGCGCCGCCGCGCCCGAGACGATCTCGATGATTTCGCGCGTGATGCTGGCCTGCCGGACGCGGTTCATGTTGAGCGTCAGCGACTGGATCAGCTCGCCGGCGTTCTTCGAGGCCGAGTCCATCGCCGTCATGCGCGCGCCCTGCTCGCTCGCCACCGACTCCAGCAGCGCGCGGTAGATTTGCGTCTCGACGAGGCGCGGCAGCAGGTGGGAGAACAGCTCCCCGGGCGGCTGCTCGTAGATGTAATCAACGAAGGTCTGCCCGCCCGGCGTCTCGGCGGCCGCGCCGGCTTCGCCCTCGTCCTCGGCGCGCGAGACCGGCAGAATCTGCTCGACGACGACGCGCTGCGAGATGACGGAGCGGAACTCGTTGAAGAGGACGAAGACCTTGTCCAGCCCCTCGTCCTCGGCGAAGCGGCGCATCACGTCGCGCGCGATCTCCAGCGCCTCGGCGTGCTCGATCCGCCCTTTGGCAGTCAGGCCGATGTACTCGCCGACAATCTTGACGGGGCGGCGGCGGAAGAAGTCGTAGCCCCTGCGGCCGACGGCGAGGAACTCGACGGTCTTGTCGCCGTGCTCGCGGATGAAAGCCTGCGCCGCTTTGATGAGATTCGCGTTGAAGGCCCCGGCCAGCCCCTTGTCGGCCGTGACGAGGACGAGCAGGTAGCGATTGTCGCCGCGCGCGTCGAGGAGGGGGTGGCTGAAGTCCTCGCCCGCGTGCGAGGCGAGGCCCGTCAGCACCTCCGTCATCTTCGTGGCGAAGGGGCGCGCGGCGATGGCCCGCTCCTGCGCCCGCCTGAGCCTCGCCGCCGAGACCATCTTCATGGCCTTCGTGATCTGCTGCGTGTTCTTCACCGACTTGATGCGCCGGCGGATGTCGAGGAGATTTGCCATAACGGAGCGTGAATCGTGAACCGTAAATCGTGAATCGTTTGAGTGCCGCCCGACTTCAGACGTAAATCGTAACCCGGCCGGCGATCAAACCCCCTCGATTTACGATTCACGATTCACGGCTTTTATGCGTTGGCCGCGGTGGTCGCCGCGGCGGCCGGCGTTGCCGTCGTCGCCTCCGCGAGGCGCGGCGGGTCGGGCTGCGGGTTGAAGGCCCGCCAGTTCCCCTTGAAGTCGTTCATGGCCTGCGCCATGTCGCCCTTGATCTCGTCGGTGAGAGACTTCTTCTCGCGGACGGCGTTGAGGACGCCGGGGTGTGAGGTCTCGACGAAGCGCAGGAAGTCGGCCTCGAAGCGACGCACCTGGTCGACGGGGATGTCGTCGAGTTGCCCGCTGGTCGCGGCCCAGATGATGAAGACCTGCTTCTCGACTTCCAACGGCTTGTACTGCGGCTGCTTCAGGATTTCGACGAGCCGCTGGCCGCGCGCGAGCTGCGCCTGCGTCGAGCGGTCGAGGTCGGAGCCGAACTGCGCGAACGCGGCCAGCTCGCGGTACTGCGCGAGGTCGAGGCGGAGCGTGCCGGCCACCTGCTTCATCGCCTTGATCTGCGCCGAGCCGCCGACGCGCGAGACGGAGTTGCCGACGTTAATCGCCGGGCGGATCCCACTGTTGAAGAGGTCGGCTTCGAGGAAGATTTGCCCGTCCGTAATCGAGATGACGTTGGTCGGGATGTAGGCCGAGATGTCGCCCGCCTGCGTCTCGATGATCGGGAGCGAGGTGAGCGAACCGCCGCCCTTCGCCTCGGAGAGTTTCGCCGCGCGTTCGAGCAGACGCGAGTGCAGGTAGAAGACGTCGCCGGGGTACGCCTCGCGCCCCGGAGGCCGACGCAGCAGCAGGGAGATTTCGCGGTAGGCGGCGGCGTGCTTCGAGAGGTCGTCGTAGACCGTGAGCACGTGGCGCCCGCGGTCGCGGAAGTACTCGCCGATGGCCGCGCCGGCGTAAGGCGCGAGGTACTGCATCGCGGCCGGGTCGGACGCAGTCGCGCTGACGACGATGGAGTAGTCCATCGCGCCGAAGTCCTGCAAGGTCTTGATGACCTGCGCGACGGTCGAATTCTTCTGGCCGATGGCGACGTAGATGCAGATCACGTCCTTGCCGCGCTGGTTGATGATGCAGTCGAGCGCGACGGCGGTCTTGCCCGTCTGCCGGTCGCCGATGATCAGCTCGCGCTGTCCCCGCCCGATGGGCACCATCGAGTCAATGGCCTTGAGGCCCGTCTGCATCGGCTCCTTCACGGGCTGGCGGTCAACGACGCCGGGCGCGATGCGCTCCAGCGGGTTGTAGTCGTCGGCCGCGACCGGGCCGCGCTCGTCAATCGGCACGCCGAGCGCCGAGACGACGCGGCCGATGACGGCGTCGCCGACGGGAATGCTCATGATGCGCCCCGTCCGCTTGACCGTGTCGCCCTCCTTGACCATCTGGTACTCGCCGAAGAGCACGACGCCGACCTTGTCCTCTTCGAGGTTCAGGGCGAGGCCGCGCACCTCATGCGGGAACTCCAGCAGCTCGCCGGCCATCACCTTCTCCAGGCCGTGAACCTCGGCGATGCCGTCGCCGATTTTGATCACCGTGCCGACCTCGGTCACGGTCACGCCCGCCTCGAAGTTCTCGATCTGCTGGCGGATGATGTCGCTGATTTCGTTGGCTCTAATCGGATCCATAGAAGTTCTCTGCCCCGCCCTTTCGCTCCGTCTGCTTCACTACTGACTGCCGATCATGCGCTGCCTGACCTGCTCCAACTGGCCGCGCACCGAGCCGTCGTAGACGGTCGAGCCGATGCGCGTCACGACGCCGCCGATCAAATCCTCGTCGACCGCGAACTGGAGCCGCACGCTGCTCCCCGTCAACTGCCCGAGCCGCGCCCGCAGGGCCTCCTGCGCCGGCGGGGGCACGGGCCGCGCCGTCGTCACTTGCGCCGTCACGACCCCCGTGCGGCGGTCAAGCTCCTGCGTGAACTGTCGGTTGATTTCGCCGAGGTCGGCGAGTCGGTGGTTCTGTAGAAGAACCTGGAGGAAGTTGGCCGTCGTCGGGCGGGCGCGCACGCGCGCGATGAGCGCGTCGAGCACGCGCCGCTTCTGCTCGTAAGGGATCGTCGGGTGGCGGAACACTTCGAGGAGCTGCGCGTTCGCCCGCATCATCTCTTCCCACGCGGACAACTCCTCGCGCACCTCCCCCGCCTCACCGCGCGAAGTCACCACGTCCGCCAGCGCCACCGCGTAACGACGCGCCACGGTCTGCAAACTCAACGTCTGATCCCCCCCAACTCTTCGACGTACTCGCCCATCAGGCGCGCGTCGTCTTCCGGCCGGATGTCGCGTCGGATCATCTCCTCGGCGAGGCGCACGCTCTGCTCGGACGCGTACGCGCGCAACTCGGCGCGCGCAGCCTTCGCCGCGCTCTCGATCTCGCGCTGCGCCTGCTCGCGCACCTTCCGAATCTCGTCTTCCGTCGAACGCTCGATCCGCGCGCGCTCTTCCGCCGCCTCCCGCTGCGCCTGGGCGCGGATCGCCTCGACTTCCTCATCGAGCCGCGCCAGCCTCGCTTCGACCTCCTCCAGCTTGGCGAGCGCCGCGTTGCGCTCCTCTTGCGCCTGCATCAAGTCGCGCCTGATCCCCTCGCGGCGGTCGCGGAAAGCCTGGGCGACGGGCCGGCGTAGGATGTAAAACAAAAGGCCCGCGAACAAAAGGAGGTTGACGACCTTCGCGATCACCGGAAGGTATTCACCCAACGCCTCGCCCCCCACGAATGTCGCCACGGTTGTAAAGATTAGGCCCGGCAAATTCATTTGAATAGGTTCGATGGTGTGAGCCTCGCCTAACGCTAGACGGGCCGCCCCAGAATCTGCGAGCTGATGTTAGCAGCCACCCGCCTCGCCTCTCCCTCCAGACTTGAGCGGGCCTCTTCGGACTGTTCCCGGATCAATCTCTTCTGCTCGTCAATTGACTCCTCAACCTCCGTGCGCACTTGGCCGATTCTGCGCCGGCGCTCTTCTGCCGCCTCGGCCTGCTGACGTTCGAGTAACTGATAACTCTCCGCCCGCGCCGCCCTCAACGACCGCTCATACCGCGACAGACTCTCCTCCACGCGCTTCACCGTCTCCCGCGCCTCAAGGCTGCGCCCGCGAGTGTGACTTTCACGCTCCTCAAGGACGCGGTTGACCGGCCTGAAAAGTATTCTGTTCAGTAAAAAGACCATCACCAGAATAATCGCGATGTGAAGAAAAATCGTACCGTCCGGCACGAGTTGGATGGATTCGGCAAGGGCTAGTGCAGTCATACCGATTCTATCTCTGGAAGGACTCCGGCCTACGAGCGTGAATTGTTTCGAGTGCTAAATAAAGTGAAAGTTTACCCATGAACCGGGGTGGCGTCAAGGTTCGGAGAGTTTGACGCATACGTAACTTGTTAATGAGGTTTGAGTAAATGGGATACTTCGAGACTCTCGGATGAATAGCGTGATAGCAACAAGAAGGCAGGTAGATGTCCTCGAGGTTAGAACAAATGCTGTCGCAACAAAGCCGGCGACCGGGTAGTTTTTATTAAGTTACTATCCTGACCCCATCACCAGAGACATTGAAACACAACGTGGATTAACAACATTGTTTTGCACCATGTTAATCGTCAATCATAATTCGGTTTGTACCGCTTTATTGTTCATAATCAGCTCATAGATTCGATGTAAATCGTTTGTGTCGTAAAACTCGATCTCGATTTTTCCACTCTGATTTTGATTCATAATAATCTGCACTTTTGAACTTAACTTTCGACGCAATTTCATTTCCGCAGATTTTATGTTTGCATCCTCAACGAATTTGGTCGAAGTTGATTTTATTACCTCCTCCCCTCCGCTTATTATTTTCTTGATAGCGCGCTCAGTTTCACGTACCGACAACCCTTGTTCCATAATCTTGTGGGCTAATTTTTTTTGGATTATCGGATCGTCCACACCGAGCAAAGCTCGGGCATGACCCATCGATATTTTTTCAACTTCTACCAAATGTTGAATATCTTCCGGGAGGCGCAGTAGCCTTAAATAGTTGGTAATAAACGTCCTATCTCTGCCCACCCGTTGCGCGACCATTTCCTGCGTGAGGCCCAACGTCTCAATTAAACGCTTGTAGGCATGCGCCTCCTCAATCGCATTCAACTCCTGTCTTTGAATATTTTCAATTAAAGCTAACTCAAGAACCTTGTCGTCAGGGATTTCCTTGACTACGCAGGGGACGTTAGGGAGGCCAGCGCGCTGGGCGGCACGCCACCGGCGCTCGCCGGCGACCAATTGATACCTTCCGTTCTCTAACCTTCTGACAAGAAGCGGTTGGATGATCCCGTTAGACCTGATTGATTGAGCCAGCTCCTCCAGACGGGCTTCGTCAAAGTTTGTGCGCGGCTGTAAGCTGTTCGGCTCAATCAAATCCAGGTCTACGTCAACCAGTTCTTCACTGGCCGTCGCCGACCTGTCCGACAGCAGCGCGCTCAACCCCCGGCCCAACGCTCTTCTTGTCATAAGTCGTTAACTCCTTTGCTAACTGAAGATAGCTTTCGGCACCTTTGGATCGTATATCGTAAAGAATAACCGGCTTCCCGTAACTCGGCGCTTCAGCTAATCTAACATTACGAGGAATGACAACTTCAAAAACCTGCTTCCCGTAAAAATCCCGTAAATCTGCGGCTACTGCCGCCGAAAGATTGGTTCTTTCGTCATACATTGTCAGTAAAAGGCCCTCAATCGTTAACCCGGGATTGTGCGAACGCCTGATGCGGGCCAGAGTGTCAAACAACTCTGTCACGCCTTCCAGAGCATAATATTCACACTGAATTGGGACGAGTAATGAATTGGCCGCCGTCAGGGCATTGAGTGTCAGGATACCTAAGGAAGGAGGGCAGTCGACGATGATAAAATCATAATCATTATGGAGTTGGCTTAGTGCTTCTTTTAATTTGTACTCCCGCCTCTCGGCGTCGACTAATTCGACTTCCGCCCCGATTAGATTTTTATCTGACGGGAGAATTTTTAATAACGGAAGTTCTGTTGATTGAATCACGTTGCGGACAGGCTCATTTAAAACCAAAACGTGATAAAGACTCCGCCTTAAATTTGTGCGATTGATTCCGACGCCGGAAGTAGCATTTGCTTGAGGATCAGTATCGACCAACAGCACTCTCATTTCAGAGATGGCGAGCGCGGCTGCCAAATTAATGGATGTAGTTGTCTTACCGACGCCGCCCTTTTGATTGGTCACCGCGATAATCTTTGCCATCCATCCGTCCTTTTCCGCGGTTACTGAATAATCGCGCGTAAATTAACATAAACAACACCCATGTGCTACTGATTTAATTCAGCTATTTGGGCAAAGTGACTCATAGGTTGGGGACACAAATCCCATCCCTTTGCCTGTTAAAAGACCGAGATTTATTCCCCTCCAAATCCAGTGATATGTGCTGAATTGGTATGTTTCACGTGCCACATTCTTTGATGTGGCACGTGAAACATACCAAAAACTTAGGAATTGCTTAATTGAAGACGAAACAGAAGCAGGGCCAGAGCGGCGGGCGTCATTCCGGGGATTCTGCGGGCCTGACCGAAAGTCGTAGGTTGGGCGCGTTCTAAACGCTCGACCATTTCATGAGACAGACCGCTAATTAATCTATAATTATAATTAACGGGAATCCGGAGTTGATCGTGGTGATTGAGACGCTCGGACGTGCGTTGTTGAGAATTGATATAGCCACGGTATAACAGATCAGCCAAGGTCGTTCTCAAATCAGTGAGATTTGTGGCAGTGCGAAGCTCAGGCGGGAGATGATTTTGTATCAGAGAGGTTTGAATCTGGGGGTAATGTGAAAGTTGAAAAAGGGAGACGGAATCACCTAAATCTCTATTGAGAAGCTCAGCAAAGGAACGATACTCGGGGTCATGCCGCCTAAACCTTGTGGATTCGAGGGATGAACGCAAATGAGCGAGACGTTCCTGGCGCTGGTGGTACTTTTCCCAATCAGAATCTCCAACAAGTCCGAGATTTCTTCCGTAGGAGGTAAGACGGTCGTCAGCCGTATCGAAGCGTAAGGCCAGACGATTTTCTGCCCGCGAGGTGAACATCCGGTAGGGTTCATCAACGCCGTGGGTAATCAGGTCATCAATCAAGACGCCGATATAAGACTCTTCACGCCGTAATCTGAAACCTTCTCTTTGCTGAGAGAAAAGAGCCGCATTAATGCCAGCTATTAACCCCTGGCAGGAGGCTTCTTCATAACCCGTGGTGCCATTAATCTGTCCGGCGAGGAAGAGACCTGCCACGCGCACGCACTGTAGGAATGGGGTGAGTTCACGCGGGTCAACGAAATCGTATTCAATGGCATACCCTGGCCGAATGATCTTAGCTTGGTCGAGACCAGAGATTTGATGAACCAGTTCCTGCTGTAAATCAAAAGGTAAGGAGGTAGAAAAACCATTAAGGTAGACTTCGTAAGTGTCGTACCCTTCCGGTTCAAGAAAAAGTTGGTGTCGAGCTTTGTCGGGAAATTTGACGACCTTATCCTCGATTGACGGGCAATAGCGCGGCCCAACCCCTTTTATCTGGCCGGAGTACAATGGCGACTCATTAATATTATCGCGAATCGTATTATGAACGGCCTCATTTGTATAACCGATGTGGCATGTAACTTGAGGCTGTTCAATATGTTCCGTTGAAAAAGAGAAGGGCGTTGGCTGTTCATCCGGGGCTTGAGGCTCAAAGGCATCCCAGTCAATCGTGCGGCCGTCGAGGCGTGGCGGGGTGCCAGTTTTCAGACGCCCCATTGGGAAACCCAATTTTCTTAAACTCTCAGCTAATTCAGTGGAGGCCGGCTCGCCCGCCCGCCCGGCGGTGTAAGTCCTTTTTCCTGTGTGTATTAGTCCGTTTAAAAAGGTGCCCGTAGCGATCACGACGGCTTTGGCATGGAGACGTCGGGTGTCTTGAAGCTCGATACCGTAAACACGGCCGTTCCTGACGATGAAATCTATGACCAGTCCCTGTCGCAGATGAAGATTTGGCGTAGATTCTAGGGTACGTCGCATCTCCAGGCGGTACAAAGTGCGGTCAGCCTGGGCGCGCGGGGCTTGGACGGCCGGGCCGCGAGAGCGGTTTAAGAGGCGAAATTGAATGCCGGTACGGTCAATGATGCGGCCCATAATCCCGCCGAGCGCGTCGACCTCGCGGACGAGGTGCCCTTTGGCAATCCCCCCGATGGCAGGATTACAGGACATTTGCCCGATCATATCCAGGCTGAGAGTGACAAGAGCCGTCTGGCAGCCCATGCGCGCGGCGGCCGAAGCGGCCTCACAGCCGGCATGGCCGGCGCCGATAACGATCACGTCGAAGGCTTCGTCAAAACTCATAATCTATTTTCCGATGCAGAAGGTGGAAAATATCTCCGAGAGAACGTCTTCCGTTGTCGTTTCCCCGGTTATCTCGCCGAGGAACCGGAGGGCTTCGTAAAGCCCTACAAGAATGAGTTCTTCACTCGCGCGTTGTTCCAGCAAATTCTCTGACGCTTGCAGCGAGGCTTCAGTTCGACGCAGAAGGTCGTAATGGCGTGCGTTAGTGATGACGAAACTCGTCTCATGCGTATCGTGAATCGAAAAAGGTTCGACGACAGCCCGCCGAAGGGAATCAAAGCCCGACCCCGTCTTGGCGGATATAGATATTACAGGCGCACCGTTACTGAGAGCCTTAGCGTCTTCGAGATTAGGATGACCGAGGTCACATTTATTCAGAACTATCAGATGCCGGCTTGCGGCGGCTTCCGCAACGACATCCCTATCTTCCGGCGTGAGCGGTTCGGAGCCGTCAAGGACGACGACGATAAGGTCGGCGTCAACAAGCGCCCTCCGCGTGCGCTCGACTCCCAGTTGCTCAACTTTATCATGTGAAACTCTGATGCCGGCCGTGTCGGAGATTAACACCGGCACGTCACTAATGTTAATCACCTCGCTCAAAGTGTCACGAGTCGTCCCCGGAATGTCCGTTACGATGGCCCTGTCAGATTCAAGTAATTTATTGAAAATAGTAGACTTACCGACGTTCGGCCGCCCCACAAGAGTGATCCGAATCCCTTCTTTAAGGAGGCGGCCGCGGCGGAAGGTATCGGCAAAATCCGCCAACTGTTGTCTCAGGGAGGAGAGCCGTTGCGCGATGTTAGCTGTTACGTCGTCGGGCAGATCGTCCTCGATAAACTCAAGGGAAGATTCGAGCGGGACGATGATGCTGACGAGTGAATCTTTGATGGGTTGGAGTCGCGCGGAAAGCTCCCCGCCGAGTTGGCGCGCGGCCTGTCGGACGGCAGCGTGCGTGTGCGCGTCGATCAAATCGCGGACGGCCTCGGCCTGCGTCAAGTTAAGGCGGCCGTTGGAGAGCGCGCGCAGGGTGAATTCGCCCGGGTCGGCGGCGCGCGCACCCGAAGACAGAAGGGCGTCAATGATGTGCAAAAGAAGCGGCGGCGACCCGTGACAACTCAGTTCGATGACATCTTCGCCCGTATATGAGTGCGGGGCTTTGAAGTAAGTGATGAGGGCGCGGTCTATAACTTCGCCGCCTTCCGGGTCGCGCAGAGTTTTAAGATTCGCGCGGTGAGATTCGGGAGCGTAGTTTTCGTCGCGGAGAAGGGAACGAGTCAGCGCGAGGGCTTCGCGACCGCTGATCCGGATGACGCCGATGCCGCTGCGCCCCGGCGGCGTCGAAAGCGCGACGATGGTGTCGGTGGTTTTCACTGCAAAAAAAGAAAAGGCCGCGCGGGTAAAAAGGCTCCGCGCGACCCGATATACCCTGACTTAGTTTTTCGCCAGTTTTTTCAGACTCACCTTCAGACGACGCAGATTGCCCTCGCCGACAGACTCCGTGGAGAGACTTTCGTGGTCAGCCAGCGTGAGGTGAATGATCCGCCGCTCGTTGGCGCTCATCGGGCCGAAAATGAAGGGAACGCCGCTGCTCAAAACCCTCTCGGCGGCGTGACGCGCCATCGCGCGCAGTTCAGTTTCGCGAAGCGCGCGGAAACTGTCCACGTCGCAGACGAACCTTTCCCCCTGCGGGAGGCTGCGCGTAAACGCCTGATTGACAAGGTGTTCGAGCGCGTCGAGGAGTTCGCCGCCTTCGTTGCGGAGGAGGGCCGAGTCGGGGCCGTCGATGTTGAGCGTGCACCCGCCCTCCGACTCGCCGGCCGTGGCGCGCAGTTCGAAGCCGGCGTGGAGGAAGATGTCGTCGAGAAACTGCTGAGCTTGCTGGTAAATTTCCCTCATCAGACGAAAAACTACCTCTCCGCTTCTGACGCGTGAAAACTACGCCTGAGAGACGCGCGCCTCACCCAATTTTTTTTTCGGGCCGGTGCTGGCTTTACCCTTCTCGGGCGGCTGCGGCTCCTCGTCGTCCTCGGATTTCAGGAGCCGGTTAATAACCACCTGCTGCCCGAAGCCGACGATGTTTCCGACCAGCCAGTAAACCAGCAGACCGGCCGGCGCGCTCCAGAGGATGTAGAGCATCATGACCGGCATGATGATCGCCATCATCTTGCGCTGCAAGGGGTCGGCCGACGGCGCGGGTGTGATGAGCTGCAAAATCAGCATCGACGCCGCCATCAGAATCGGGAGCAGGTGATACGGGTCGGCGGCCGACAGGTCTTGAATCCAGAGGAAAGAGGACTGGCGGAAATCAATCGAGATGGTGATCGCGATGTAGAGCGCGATGAGGAATGGCATCTGGATGAGGAGCGGGAGACACCCACCCAGCGGGTTCCCCTCCTTCATCAGACGCAACTGCTCCATCTGCAACTCTTTAAGCCGCGGGTCGTTCTGCTTCAGCCCCTTAATCTTCTCCTGCAACTCCTTCATCTTCGGCGCGAGCTTCTGCGCCTTCTTCATGGCCTTCGAAGAACGCCATTTGAGGGGGAAGAAGAGCATGTAGATGATGATGGTGAAGAGGATGATGGCGACGCCGTAGCTGCCCGTGAGTTTGTTGAGGTGTTTGATTGACCAGAGGATCGGGGCGGCGAGAGGTTTGGTCAGGCGGCCCGTCCAGCCGTAATCAATTAACGACCCGAGGTCGACCGGCCGGCCCGCTAAATTCTGGCTGATAATCGCGCCGGTTCTCTCCAACTGGTCGTGATCCTTCGGCCCCGCGAACAAGTATGCGGCCGAGCCGTCCGTCGGGACGGGGACGTAGCCGGAGATTAAAAACCTGTCTTCCTTCGTATCCCCCGCCTCGTGCTGATACTTTTCCGTCCGGTACTCTAAGCCCGGCAACGGCTGCGGTAAGACCAAAGCCATCGCGAAATAAGTGTCGCCGACTCCGGCCCACTGCGTCGGGCCGTTGAGGGCGCGGACGCCCGGGCTTTCCTTACTCGAATCAATTTCGGAAGCGTGAAGACGCACGACCCCGTCGCCGACTGAGGCGACGCCCTCGGGCGCGACGGAGTAGAAGGTGTAGCTTGGCACCCCTTGGTCGCCGATGTTGGGGCCGACGACCATCTTCGCGCTCGGGACGGGCTGGCCGTTCTGAGAGACTTTGGTCTCGACTTTGACGATGTACCCGTCGGCGTCGAAACTCAACCTCTTCAACACATCAAGCCCGCTCGCCGGCTCGGCCACGGTGAATTCAACCGACTTACGCTCGCCGGGCCTCACCTCCAGACGCGGCTCTGGGACGTTTCCTTCGACGCCCCCGACCTGGTAGTTTTTGGAAGAAAGAACGGAGTCAAGCTCAGCCCTGCCAGTAATTAGGCGCAGAGGCGACTGTCCGCGCGCGACTCCCTCGGGGGGGATGAGTTGGAGAGGTTGGGGCTTATCTTTCGTACTGGAGATTGAATAAAGCGGCTTCCCTTCGCCGTCCTCGTCCTTGTTGCGCTTGATGATCCAGCTTTTGGCGACGGCCCCCTGGGTGTCGATCTCGACTTCGTAAAGAGGGGTCGAAACAATCACCGTGCGGCGCGCGACGTTATCCGGCGCGGCTTCGGCTACTTGTTGCTGAATTTCCGGGGCGGGCGGTTGAACCGCCTGGGCGGGAGTCGGCGAAGCGTCTGGCGTCGGCTGCGCGTTATTAGCGTTCGGCTGGGGGTCGGCTGGGGGGAATAGATAGCTCCACCCGAAGAGAATGATCGCAGAGAGTATGAAAGCTAATAAAAGACGCCTCTGTTCCATTTAGTTTATAAACGACCACTTAAGCACTAGCGGATGAGAAATTTCAGACCGAACGCTATTTGACCGGGTCGAAACCTCCCGGGTGGAACGGGTGACAGCGTAAGAGCCGGCGCAGACCCATCCACCCGCCGCGCAGGGCGCCGTAACGCTCAATGGCCTCCAACGCATACTCCGAACAGGTCGGGACGAAACGGCACGCCGGGGGCAACAGCGGCGAGACGTTTCCTTTGTAGAAACGCAAAAGGGCTGTCAAGACTACCTTCAATTATCAGCCTCTTCCGAAGCCTTCCGCTCGCCGAGCCGCAAACGATCAATCAAAACTCGAAGTTCTTCGAGGACGGTGCCCGCCTTCACTTCCAGTAAGCCCCGGCGCGCGTTAAAAACCCAGTCGTAGGTCGTCCCGAGGCCGTTCAGCTCGCCGGCGCTTAGACGGAAAGCCTCCCGTATCAAACGTTTTGCCCTGTTACGTTGGACGGCGCGGCGCGCCATTTTACGGGAAGCGGTGATGCCCAGACGGTGCTGCCCGAATCCGTTAGCCAAAACGAAGACGGTCACCAAACGACCGTCGAAGCGCCTTCCATTCTCGTAAACCGAGCGAAATTCCGCCGAGTTACGTAAACGAGCACCTTGAGTCAAGGCAAACTTTCGTTTAGTAGTGGGACGGGGTCAGGCGCTTACGGCCCTTCGCCCGGCGCCTCTTGAGCACCAGACGCCCGCTCTTGGTCGCCATCCGCGCCCGGAAGCCATGGGTCTTCGCGCGGCGGCGGTTGTTCGGTTGAAAGGTTCGCTTTGGCATAGTCGAAAATCTCTCCTCAAGTGAAAAGCTAAAGACTAACTTTTGGAATCCCTTCTGTCAAGGTGAGTAGGCTTATCTTCGAAGGTCTCGAAGGCCCTCGGACAAGTCCTTATCCGGTCTGAGACCTGCTAGTAATAGTGTCTTAAAACTATCCATTTCATTTAACGACGAGTAAAGCTCAAGCCCAAAGACTCTGAAAATTGGGCGCTTCTGAGGCCCCTGAAATATTTTGATTTCCCCTGTGGATTTCTCTTGCATCCCCACTCGCATTATGCTAGTCTCCCGCCCGTTTCACAGACGGCTACCGCCTGTAAATAATTGAAAGTAGAACACTTAAAGCTACACTTTAACCCCACAGAGTTTTCCACAATCCTGTGGAAAACTCTGTGGAAAACTCTCCGGCGGGTTGCCGAAAAGAGTGATTTTGCAACACCTTCTGAGAGTTTGTTCAAAGGAGAGCTTGAGCAACCCACAAATCGCGGCCGACTTAAAAAAGTACAGCCGCTTTAGTCACAGCGAAAGCGGAGCGTCATGAGCACAGTCATCGAGAATCGAATCTGGAACGACATTCTCCATGCCGTCGAGAAGCGTCTGAATCGGCAAAGTTTTGAGACTTGGATACGCCCGATTCATTTCGACGGCTGCGACGAGTCGGGCCACGTGCTGCACCTGCGCGCGCCTAACCACATCGTGAGGGATTGGGTGAGCACGAATTACTCTGACGTGCTGGACGACTCGCTGGCGGAGCTTAATTTGTCCGAATACCACTTGGACTGGACGGTGGACGAGGACGCCCAGCGGGCGGAGGCCGCCAAAGATAAGGAGGAGGCCGGACAGGTTAATCTGGACATGGAGGAGAATCCCCCCACGGCGAACGGGAAGGGCAACTCTTCCAACCTTTTTTCGCTCCTGGAGGCCGCGGAGTCCGACGGGCTGACGCCGGGCGCGACCACCTTCGTCGACATCGAGCCGCTGGAAAACTCCCTCAACCCGAAGTGCTCGTTCCAGACCTTCGTCGTCGGCTCCTGCAACCAGTTCGCACACGCCGCGGCGCTCGCCGTGGCCGAGGCCCCGGGCAAGACCTACAACCCGCTTTACGTCTACGGCGGCGTCGGATTAGGCAAGACCCACCTGATGCACGCCATCGGCCACGCCATCAAGGAGCGCAACCGCTATCTGCGCCTGTCCTACATCTCGGCCGAGAAGTTCATGAACGAGCTGATCAACGCTATCCGCTACGACAAGGCGCAGACCTTCCGCGAGAAGTACCGCTCGATTGACGTGCTGCTGATGGACGACATTCAGTTCATGGCTGGCAAGGAGCGGACGCAGGAAGAGTTCTTCCACACCTTCAACGCGCTCTACGACGGGCAGAAGCAGATCGTCATCACGTCCGACTGCCCGCCGCGCGAAATCCCGACGCTCGAAGAGCGGCTCCACTCCCGCTTCGAGTGGGGCCTCATCGCCGACATCGAGCCGCCCGACCTCGAAACCAAAGTCGCCATCCTCAAGAGGAAGGCCGACCTCGACGGCGTCGTCCTGCCGGACGACGTGGCCTTCTTCATCGCCAGCAAGGTCAAGAGCAATATCCGCGAGCTGGAAGGTTCGCTCGTGCGGCTCATCGCGATCTCGTCGCTGCGCGGCGTCCCCATCTCGAAGATGCTGGCGCAGGACGCGATCCGCAACATCGCCGAGGACGACCGGCCCGCCGGCATCTCGGTCGAGCAGATTCAACGCACGGTGGCCGCACACTACCGCCTGCGCGTCGACGACCTTAAATCGAAGAACAACTCTCGACAGATCGCCGTCCCGCGGCAGGTGGCGATGTACCTGTGCAAGCGGCTCACCAAACACAGCTTCCCCGAGATCGGCCGCGAGTTCGGAGGCAAGCATCACACGACCGTGATTCACTCGGTGGAGAAGATAGAGGCGCTTGTTTCGAAGGATCAGAATTTCCACAGGGTCGTGAGCGACCTTATGGATAATCTTTGCAAGTAGTTAGCTCAGGTTATGGGTGAAAAGTTTTCCACAACCACTTTTACCGTTTAGTTCTTTAAAAACATATAGTTGACTCAAAGTTTTCCACATTTCCACAGGGGGCTCGCAAAAGGGGGCTGTGGAAATGTGGAAAACTTTTGCCCGGCGGTTCTTTTCCACAATCCGCCGAAGTTTTCCACAACGATTTCCACAAGGGCTGTGGAAAACAATTCCTTTGCTCTCAACAGTAAACCGACTTTTCCACATTTCCACAGGCCCTACTACTACTACTAGATATATAAATAAGATTGTAAAATAGTATAGACAGTAAAAGCGCGAGTTGATTTTATCCCGACCTTAATGCTCTTATCATCGCACCAGCCATCATCATTTCAGAGGAGTTTAGAAGCATGGAGTTTACGATCAGCAAGACCGCCCTCCAGAAGGAACTCGGGTTCGTGCAGGGCACGGTCGAGAAGAAGAACACCATCCCGGCCCTCTCCAACATCCTCATCGAGTCGGTCGGCGAGGGCACCATCCGCATCCTCGGCACCGACCTCGACGTAACCCTGCGCTGCGAGACCGAGGCCGAGATCAAGACTGCCGGCTCGATGTGCGTCGGCGCGCGCAAGCTCTTCGAGATCGCGCGCGTGCTGCCGGACGCGCCCGTCAACTT
>JALZHT010000401.1 GCA_030860645.1 Acidobacteriota bacterium | reverse complement strand
CCCGTCGCCGGCGCGGCCGAACAGCTCCTCGAAGATGTCGCCGACACCGCCCGCCCCGGAGCGGAAGCCGCCGAAGTCGAAGCCGCCGAAGTCGAACCCTCCGGGCTGCGGCCCGCCGCCGGCGCGGAAGCCTTCCCGGCCGGGCGGAGTGGTGCCGCCGCCCTGCTGGACGGCGCGCCAGTTCTCGCCGTACTGGTCGTAGAGCTTCCGCTTCTCCGCGTCTGAGAGCACGTCGTAGGCTTCCTGCAACTCCTTGAAGCGCTCCTCGGCGGCCCGGTCGCCCGGATTCAGGTCCGGGTGGAACTTGCGTGCGAGCTTGCGGTAGGCGGCCTTGACCTGCTCTTCGGTCGCGCCGCGCGGGACGCCCAGCACTTCGTAGTAATCCCTCGTCGCTATAGCCATCGCTCGCTACCCCCCTGGAAGCCCTTCGGACTGCGCTAACTCTTGCCCTTTCTGCGGGCGCGCGCCCCGTCCCGCCCGGCCCACGCCTCCCATGAATTCGGGATAAGAGTCAGGGCGGGCCGGGTAAAGCAAATGCTTGCAACAAAAAGCGCCGCCCGGACGAGAGCCTGCGCCCGACGCTGGTTGCTCGCCCTGCTATTCATAGCCTCTGCAAGGAGCCACAGCCCCTTCGGCAGTTGGTTTACAAATTTTGATTAAGAATATAGCAATCTGCGCTGCCTCGCGTCAAGATACTTGACAAGGCAACGCTCACATTATAGACTTACATCAAAAATTGCGAGTCGGACGAGACTCCGTTCCTTGAATTCTGTTCAAAGTTTAGGAGGTGCATAAGTATGACCAATCTCATGAGGCGTGAGGCGGTCCCGTTTGTGCCCTTCTTTACGGGGCAGTTAGACCGTCTTTTCCGTGATCCTTTCAACGTCTTCGACAACGGGCTGACCAACACCGCGCAGGGCCCGGCCGTCACCGTCTACGAAACCCAGGACGAGTACGTCTTCCAGGCCGAGCTGCCCGGCTGGACGCGCGATCAGGTGTCGCTCAACTTCGAGAACCAGACGCTGACGCTCTCGGGCAAACGCGAGCTTCAGAACGGCGAAGGCCGCCAGTACCACCGCGTGGAAGGCTTCTACGGCCAATTCTCGCGCTCCTTCACCGTCCCCGGCGTCGTCGATTTCAACCGCGTCGCGGCCGAGATGAAGGACGGGTTGCTGACCGTCCACCTGCCGAAGCGCGAGGAGGCCAAGCCGCGCCAGATCGAGGTCAAGACGGTGCAGTGACGCGCTACGGACAACCCTATCTATCGAGCTTGCCAGCGCTCCATCAAGCTTGAACTAGATAGAAAGGCCGCAAGCTCGAATTAAGTCGGGCTTGCGGCCTTTCGTTTTTGGCCGAAAAGCCAGGGAGGGTAAAGAAGATGCGGACTGTGAGGCGTAGATTGATCCCGGTCGTCGCACTGGTAGTCGCTCTCGGTTTAGCCGTCGTGTGGCTGCTCCTCGCACGGCCTTCGCAGAAGGCGGTCGGTGCCGACGCGAATGTCCCGCCTCAACCTGCGAGGGTGGCGAGCCTCGACCGCCCGCGACCCGAAATTCGGGTCGAGCGCGAGCTCAGGCTGGAGGAGTTCATGGGCTTCGATCCTGAATTGGCCCCGTGGCTGAGCGGCTCTTTTGAGAAGTACCCGGCCGCCGGTGTGCGTTCGGGCGAAAGCGTACGGGCGCCCGAGCAGGTGGCTTCGGCCGACCGATCAGAGGGGGAGTGAGGCGCGATGAAGCAGGTGCTATACGCGATGCGGCGGGCTAACGGCGATTGGTTCGCGCTGGAGTCGGGCGGGCAGAACCGCGTCCCCGTCTTCCGCACGCTCGACGGGGCTTGGCGAGCGCGCGCCAGGAATCCTGAACTGATGCTCTTCCGACCGGCGCGGATTGACGAAAAGGCTCTTGAGGAGTTGGCGACGGCCGACGGCGGCCGCCCCGCGGGCTTCTGGCTCGTCGACGAGGAAGACCCGGCAACCATCCTCACGCGCGGCCGCCCGCTGGGTTTCGAGCAACTCGCAACGCTGGAGGGACTGCCGGCCGCGGTCAGGTTCGAGCGCCGGCCCGTCCGCGCGGCGGGCCTCGGCTCGCCCGCCCGGGCGGCGTAAGAAGGCGTGGGATTGAGCGTTCGTAACGGGTGAGCGGCGATGGATTTCAAAAGGCTGAGCGAACCCGCGCAGGAGGCTCGGCGTGCGGAGGCCGCCGCCCCCGCGGGCGCTGAGAGGAGCACGTGGGCGAACGGTGCCGGGAAGAATTCCGGGCGGGCACGAGCCTCAACCTCGGGGCGCCGGCGCCCGCCCCGGCCCCCTGAGGGAGGAGGTGAATTGCCCCGTGACCTGCGAAGTGGTGAGGACTTATCTGTCGGACTTCATGGACGAGGAGCTCCCCGCAGGCATCCTCGCCGACATCCACGAGCACCTGGGGGACTGCCTCTCGTGCGCCGACCTGTACGACACGCTGCTGGCCGCCGAGGGCTTCTACGGCGCGGCGCAAGGGCGCGAGGTGCCGGAGCGGCACCGCCATTCATTGAACAGGCGGCTGGAGGACTTAGTCGGCGGCGGGCGAAAGGGCTGAACTAGAAGGAATCTCCGAACGGCCGGGTGCTTGTGCACCATTGAATCAAAGGTAGTTGACCCGAGCATGAGAGGAGGTGAGAGGTATGCTAGGCAAATTACTCAGACTGTTGATCTCGATCATCTGTTTGGCCTTCTTCACTTCGCTGGCCGAAGTGAGCGTAGCCGCCTCGCCCGCCCCTCAGCGCGTGAGCACGCAGCAGGCGGGCGGGCGTCGTGAGGCTTCCCCGCGGACGCCCCTCGGCGACCGCGAACGGGCGGCGCTCGCCCGAGAGGTGCGCCACGAGTTGGTGACGCTCCCCTTCTACGACGTGTTCGACTGGCTCGAAGGCGAGGTGCGCACTGACGGCACGGTCGTTCTGCGCGGCCAGGTGGTGCGGCCCGCGACGAGGTCGGACGCCGAGGCGCGTGTCAAGGACTTGAAGGGCGTCGCGCGCGTCGTCAACGAGATTGAAGTCTTACCCGTCTCGCCGAACGACGAGCGGCTGCGCTCCGACCTCTACCGCGCCATCTACAACTTCGACTCGCCGCTCTTCCGCTACGCCACGCGCGTTAATCCGCCCATCCACATCATCGTCAGGGACGGGCGGGCCGTCCTCAAGGGCGTGGTGGCGACCGAGAGCGAGCGCGACCTCGCCTACGTGGCGGCGCGCGGGGTGCCGGGCCTCTTCGAGGTCACGAACGAGCTGCGTGCCGAGAGCGCGGCCGCGCGTTGAGATGAAGAGTAAACGAGTTTTCACGCAATAAAGGAGGTGAGAGGTTATGGCAAGGCAGAAAGAACAGAAAGAGCGTCAAGACGCTTCCACACAATCACGCGAACAGGAACGCACGCAGTCTCAGGCAATGCAGGCGACCTCGGGCCAGGGCGGCGGGCAGCCGTCGCAGACCGGCCTCGCCCGGCGCGAGCAGTCCTTCCCTTCGCTGCTGACGGGCAGCCCGTTCACTTTCATGCGCCGCTTCAGCGAGGAGATGGATCGGCTCTTCGAGGACTTCGGCTTCGGGCGGGGGTGGCTCGCGCCTTCGGGCGGGCGCGACTTCTTCCCGACAGGCTTCGGCGACTTCGGCAGGGACGTGTGGTCGCCGCAGGTCGAGGTCTTCGAGCGCGAGGGCCAGCTCGTCGTGCGCGCAGACCTGCCGGGCCTGACCAAAGACGACGTCAAGGTCGAGGTCACGGACGGCGCGCTCACCATCTCGGGCGAGCGCAAGAGCGAGCACGAGGAGAAGGGTGAAGGCTTCTACCGTTCCGAGCGCTCCTATGGCAGCTTCTACCGACGTGTGCCGCTGCCCGAGGGCGTGAACGCCGACGACGCTCACGCGAGCTTCCGCAACGGCGTCCTCGAAATCACCATGCAGGCCCCGCAGCGCCAGTCGGGTGCTCGCCAGTTGGAGATCACAGAGGGCGGCGCGGGCCAGGAACAGTCTCGCGCTAAGGCAGCCGGACGCTAATCCGCGCTGAGGGCGGCCGCGCGCCATCTTGTGC
>JALZHT010000400.1 GCA_030860645.1 Acidobacteriota bacterium | reverse complement strand
CGACCCGGGTCGGCGGCCTTCCCGGCCTGGAAAGTACCCGGCGGGTTTCCTCATCTGCTAAACTTTAGCCCCCCGGCGACCGCCCCCGAATAAAGACGCTCCGCCCCGGCCCCCTTTTGCTGACGCCGCTGGTCAGGTCCTCAGCCCCCTCACGACGGAGCAGTACCATGTCCTCACTGAAAGACCTCGTCGCCCCATCCGGGAATCGTCTCTTGGCGGCCCTGCCCCGCGAGGAGTATGGACGCCTCTCGCCGCACCTGGAGCCGGTGCGCCTCGCGCCGGGCAAAATCCTTTACAACGCGGGCGCCGTCGTCCGCCACGCCTACTTCCCGAAAGGAGGGATGATTTGCCTGCTCTCCACGACGGAAAGCGGCCGGACGATAGAGGTGGCGATGATCGGCGACGAAGGGATGGCCGGGCTGCCGATCATCCTCCGGAGCGGGCCGGCCCCCTACCAGGTCGTCGTGCAGCTCGCGGGCCACGCGCTGCGGGTCAGGGGGGAAGTGCTGAGGGCGGAGTTCCGGCGCTGCGGGCGGCTCCAAGACCTTTTGCTGAACTACACGCACACGCTGCTCACCCAGATCGTCCAGTCGGCTGCCTGCAACCGCTTCCACACGGTCGAGGAGCGGCTCTGCCGCTGGCTGCTCATCACGCGCGACCGCGCGCACAGCGACACGCTCCGCCTCACGCAGGAGTTCCTCTCGTACATGCTCGGCGCGCCGCGCAGCAGCGTCACGGCCGCCGCCGGCGTCCTCCAGGGGAGGGGGCTTATCAGCTACAGCCGCGGCCGGATCACCGTCCTCGACCGGCGGGGCCTGGAGGCCGCCTCCTGCGAGTGCTACAGGCGCGTCCGCGAAGGGATCGAGCACTTCCTCGTCGCCTGAAGGCCGAAATAATTTTCCGTTATGTCGAGTTCCGACAGACGGCGGGCCGGGCGGTGCTGTAATTTGTCGCCTTCGGTTCGGACGGCAGCCTCCCCCCTCAGACCCGCTCTCGATGTGACCTGGGGTGCCGCCGTTCGCCCGGAGGAGACTTGTGCCGCACGGCGGGCCTCTCACAGGCCCGACACTTCGCGAAACAACTCAGGTTTAAGAATCAGGCGTTGCGGCCTCCTTACGCCGAGGCGTGCCGCGCGTCGTCGGGGAGAGTCGAGGGGCTGCTCCCCGGCCTATCAACACCACCACCCTCACCAAAGGAGTAGTTAATGAAGAGAGTTTTTGTGCTGCTCGCAGCGATCGCTCTGTGCGCCCTCTCCCTCCCCGTCGCGCCGACGCAGGGCCAGGGGCGGTCTCAGGAAAAGGGGAATAAATTCCGTAAGGCTGAGAAGCCGATATTCGGCGAGTACATCGTCGTGCTCAACGACGACGTTGACCCCGCCCAGGTCGCGCCGCTGGCCGAGGGCCTGACGCACCCCCACGGCGGGTCGATCAAATTCTTCTACGACACCGCCCTCCGGGGCTTTTCCGCCCGGCTGACGGAGGCCGCGGCCCTCGCCATCAGCCAAAGCCCGCTGGTCCAGTTCGTCGAGGAGAACGGCGAGGGCAGCGTCACCGACACGCAGATCAACCCGCCCAACTGGGGTCTCGACCGCATCGACCAGCGGACGGGGCGTGACCAGACCTACACCTACAACCGGACGGGCGCGGGCGTCGTCGCCTACGTGCTCGACTCGGGGATCGACGCCTCGCACCCCGAATTCGGCGGCCGCGCCTCGCTCGTCGCCGACTACATCGGCGACGGGTGCGGCGACTGCCTCGGCCACGGCACCGCCGTCGCCGGCATCATCGGCAGCAACAACTACGGCGTCGCCAAGGGCGTGACGCTGCGCGCGGTCAAGGTCTGTAACTCGGCGGGCAGTTGCCCGGTCGACACCGTCATCGCGGGCATCAATTTCGTCTCCCAGCAGAAGGACGCCAGCCCGTACACCCCGATGGTCGCCAACATGAGCCTCCGCGCCGGCGCGTCCACCGCGATGGATAACGCCGTCAGGCACTCCATCAGCCGGAACGTGACCTACGTCGTCGGCGCCGGCAACGACAACAACTACGCGAACAACTACTCCCCGGCGCGCGTCGCCGAGGCGATCACGGTCGGCGCGACCGACATGTTCGACAACCGGGCCGTCTTCGACGCCGTCCAGGCTTCCAACTTCGGCTCCGTCCTCGACCTCTTCGCGCCGGGCAAGGACACCCCGAGCACGTTCCCCGGCGGCGGCGCGGGCAACTTCGGCGGCACGTCGGCCGCGTCCCCGCACGTCGCGGGCGTCGCCGCGCAGTACTTGCAGAGCGAGCCGGGCGCGTCGGCGGCCCTGGTCAGCTACGACATTACGCGGAACGCCACCGCCAACGTCGTCATCAACGCGGGCCCGTCCTCGCCGAACCGGCTGCTCTACTCGGCCTTCGCGATGAGGCAGCCGCCCCCGGCCGACTCCGTCCCCTTCCACCGCTTTAGCGGTAACGGCTACTTCTACACGACCGTCTTCAGCCAGGGCACGGGGCGGCCGTACGTCGGCATCCAGGCTTACGTCCTCACGAACCAGACGCGGCCGGGCACGGTCCCGCTCTACCGCTTCCAAAACCCGCAGGACGGTCGCTACTTCTACACGACCAACTACAGCGAGGGCGCTTACCAGTTGAGGTGGACTTACCAGGGGCCTGCGGCGGTCGTCTTCGCCGACGGCTCGACGCCGGGCACCATCGCCCTGCACCGCTTCCGCGGCAGCAGCGGGTACTTCTACACGACCAACTACAGCGAGGGCGCGAACGCCGGCATGATTTACGAGGGCGTCCAGTGCTACGTCTTCCCGTAAACCCGCGGGGCGCTCCTTAGATTAAGGAGAGTCCGGGCGGACACCTTTGGCGGCGGCAGACTCAGGTTCGGGTCTGCCGCCGCCTTTCGTCTCCGGCGGCCAGGGGCCGTAAAACGCGTCTCATCCGACCCGGCGCGACCGTCACGCCTTATGAGAAGCATTCATACTGATTTTAAATGAACTGTGGTATAGTTTTCGTTGCTTTTCAACCCTTCTTCAACCGCACGCCGGTAAACTCTCGACGGCAAAACTGTGCCGGCAGGTTGTCGAACACAAAGGCGCCTTTCAGGCGAGCGAGAGCATGAGCGAAAAGGATGTCATCAGGGAGACGCGGCCGCGGATGGAGGGGGCGGTCGAGGACTTGCGGAAGAAGCTCGCGACGATCCGCACGGGGCGCGCCGCCGTGAGCCTCCTGGACTCGGTGACGGTCGACTACTACGGGACGCCGACGCCCCTGAACCAGATGGCCTCGGTGCACGCGCCGGAGCCAAACCTGCTGACGGTGCAGCCGTGGGATCAGACGCAGCTCGGCGCGGTCGAGAAGGCCATCCGCACCGCCGACCTCGGGCTGAACCCGTCGAACGACGGCAAGCTGGTGCGCGTCCCCATCCCGCCGCTCACCGAGGAGCGCCGCCGCCAGCTCGCCAAGCAGGTGCACGAGGTGGCCGAGGATCACCGCACCGCCATCCGCAACGTGCGGCGCGACGCCAACGACCGCCTCAAGCGGATGCTCAAGGACAAGCAGATTTCCGAGGACGCCGAGCGCGACGCCCTCGCCGAAGTCCAGAAGCTCACCGACACCTACGTCGGCAAGGTGGACGAGCTGGCCAAGACCAAGGAGCAGGAGCTTCTGAGCGTCTAGGCCGGCGTCCGGGCCGTTAAAGATTTTGGGGCCGCGCGGCGCGACGGACGCCGCGCGGCCTTCGCCGTCACTGCTGCGCGACCGTGACGGTCACCGTGAAGCTGTTGTTCCCCTCGTTCGTCTCCGGCGTCTTGTCGAAGGGGTCTATCGACACCCTGATGTTGTTCTCGCCCACCTTGAGCTTGACGGGGACGACGAAGTCCCTGCTCCGCACGCCCGCGTCAAACACGACGGAGTTCCCGACGTTGGCGAGGCTCGGCCCGCCCACCTGCGCGAAAGAGGTCAGCGCCCCCTCGCCGCCGCTGCGCTGGACGAAGAAACCCAGGTTGAAGGTGCAGTGGTCGCCCGCGCATTCGAGCGCCTCCGACTTGCTCAGAGT
>JALZHT010000399.1 GCA_030860645.1 Acidobacteriota bacterium | reverse complement strand
GATCTTCTCCGTGGCCTCTGTGAGTCCTCCGTGTTGAACACGCGACCCGCGAGTATGCCCGAGCCGCGGCCGCTTCACTGTTTCTTCGGCGTCATCGTCCAGTTCCACTTCTCGCCGGAGGCGTTCGTGCCCTCGCCCTTCATCTCGCCGCCCACCATCTTCCCGTTCCAGTTGGCGTAGCCGCCGACGGAGAGCTGCACGAACGCGCCCGCCTGCTTCCACGTCCCGCCCGTGGCCTGCTCGATGAAGGCATTCTTGTAACGGAGCTTGCCGCCGGCGAGGAACTCGACCGTGTAGGGGCCGTTCGGGCCTTCGCCCTCCCACGTCGTCCCTTCGAGGTTGACGGGCGGCGCGGTCTCGCGTCCCTTATCGGCGGCCGCGCCCGGCTGCTCACCCGGCGGCGGCTCGGGCTTCGCGTCGAGGTCTTCGACGACCTTCTCGGCCGCCGCGAGGCCGCGCCCCTCTCTGGCCGCCGGGGCGGCGACGCTGAGGACGAGTTCGTCGGCCTTGTAGCCCTCGACGACGGCGAAGGGGCGCTGCGTCTTGCCCGCGCCGAGGTCGAGCTTGACCTGCTTGGGCACGCGCTCCTGCAAGTAGTTGACCAGCCCGTCGAGCGTCACCTCGCCGCGCTCGTTGGCGGCCGCGCCCTTCAGGCCCTCGACCAGCGCCCAGGTGAAGTAGCCCTGCCGCTTCTCCTTGAACTCGTAGGCGCGGTGGCCGATGGCCGTGGCGTAGAGCGTGGCGAAGGCTTCGACCTCGCGGTTGCGCAGGTCGAAGTTGAAGCCGCGCGTGTAGGTCGCGGTCAGAGGGTTGTCGGCGTTGGCGCGGCCGGCCGGGTCGTTGCGGCAGGCGTCGAGGATCATCAAGACCTGCTTGACGCCGGTCTTGCGCACCCACTCCCTGATTTGCAGGACGTTGACGGCGGTCTGTTCGAGCAGCGTCACGTCGTCGGAGACCTGCGCGTCGGACGGCAGCAGGAAGGCTTGCCCGCCGCGCTCCATGCCGTGGCCGGCGAAGGCGAACAGCAGCAGCCCGTCTTTGGGGACGACCGTCGCGAGGTTCGAGAGGCGGCGCAGGACGTTGCCGCGCGTCGGGTGGCGCTCCTCAGGCTGGTCGGAGGAGAGCAGCACGACCTGGTCGGCGGGGAACCCGGCGTGCTCGACGAGCGCCGCGGCCAGCGCCCGCGCGTCGTTCGAAGCCCCGCCCAGAGTCGAAATCTGCGTGTCGGCGTACTTGTCCACGCCGACCACGAGCGCGAACCGCTTCGCCTTCGCGGGAAGATTTTTAAGGGACGCTGCGCGGGCCGGCCCGGCGCTCGGCGTCTGCGCGTTCCGCCCGCCCGCGGAGTCAGACGGGGTCGGCAGTAAAACGACGGCTGCGATCTGGCACAGAATCAGTAGAAGTTTCGGCATCCATCTCACCTTCGGGAGAACTTCGGGCGAAAAGAACAGGCGAGGACAGCGGAGAACGTTAAAGGCGGCGCGCGCCGGTGTCAACGGCGGTGTGAGACGCGGCGGGAGCCTCCAAGCTAAAGCCCGGCGAGGTGGCGCGTGTCGTTGACGGCGAGGACGCGGAGGAGGCCGCCGTGATTGATGTCAATGCGCGTGACGCCGCAGTTCGAGGTGCTGACCCAGACGGGGCGGAGTTCCGGGGCGTCGAGCGCGCCCATGAGGTGGAGGACGAGGATGCAGATGGTGCCGGTGTGGGAGAAGACGGCGACGGTTCGGCCGCGGTGGCGCTCGGCGGCGCGGTCGAGTTCGCGGGCGGCGCGGTCGAGCAGTTGGCGGTAGCTCTCGCCGCCGAGGAGCACGTGTTCGAAGTCGCGGCGCAGGAGCGCGGCGTACTCTTCGGGGAACTGGTGCGCGGCCTCCTCGAAGGTGAGGCCCTCCATCCGCCCGACCGAGCGCTCGCGGAAGGCGTCGGTGCGGACGATCTCAAGCCCCGTCTCGCGCGCCAGCGGCTCGGCCGTCTGCACGGCCCGCAGGAGGTCGCTCGAATAGATGGCCGCCACGTCCTCGCCCCGCAGCGCGCGCGCCGTCGCCTCGGCCTGCGCGAAGCCGAGTTCGCTCAGAGGCGTCGGCGAGTGGCCGCCGAAGCGCTGCTCGGCGTTGCCCCGCGACTGGCCGTGGCGGACGAGGAGGATGCGCGTTCTCTCAGACATAAAAAAAGTTTCGGGTTGCGGGTTTCGAGTTAAAAACCACTTTCTTAACTCGAAACTCGAAACCCGCAACCCGAAACTGCCCTCTAGGCGGCGACCGTCTCGGCCTTCAGCTTCTCGGCCTGGTAGTGGGTGACGAGGGCGTTGACGATCTCGTCGAGCTGGCCCTCCATGACGAGGTCGAGTTGGTGGATGGTGAGGCCGATGCGGTGGTCGGAGACGCGGTTCTCCTTGAAGTTGTAGGTGCGTATCTTCTCGGAGCGGTCGCCGCTGCCGACCATCGAGCGGCGCTCGGAGGCCAGCGCCTCGTGCTGCTTCTGCTCTTCGAGTTCCTGCAAGCGCGCGCGCAGTACGCGCATCGCCTTCTCGCGGTTCTTGATCTGCGACTTCTCGTCCTGCATCGAGACGACGAGGCCCGTCGGCTGGTGCGTGATGCGCACCGCCGAGTAGGTCGTGTTGACTGACTGGCCGCCCGGCCCCGACGAGCAGAAGGTGTCTATGCGGAGGTCGTTGGGGTTGATTTTAACGTCCACCTCCTCGGCCTCGGGGAGCACGGCGACGGTGACGGCCGAGGTGTGGATGCGCCCGGAGGCTTCGGTCTGCGGGACGCGCTGGACGCGGTGGACGCCCGACTCGTGCTTGAGGCGCGAGTAGACCTTGTCGCCCTCGATGACGGCGACGGCCTCCTTGAGTCCGCCGATGCCGGACTCCGAGGCTGCGAGGACTTCCATCTTCCAGCCCTGGCGCTCGGCGAAGCGGCCGTACATCCGCAGCATCTCGGCGGCGAAGAGCGTGGCCTCGTCGCCGCCCGTGCCGGCGCGGATTTCGAGGATGACGTTCTTCTCGTCGTTCGGGTCGCGCGGGAGCAAAAGGATGCGCAGCTCCTCCTCGTTCTTCGCCAGACGCCCTTCGAGTTCGGCCATCTCGGCGCGCGCCAGCTCGCGCATCTCCTCGTCGTCCGACGACTCCAGCAGCTCCTTCGCGCCGGCCAGCTCCGACCTGACCTGCTTCCACTCGCGGTACTTCGCGACGACCTCGCCCAGGCCGCGGTGCTGCTTGCTGAGCTTCGCGTAGTTGGCCGGGTCGGAGTAGACCTCGGGCGAGGACAACTCCCCGGTGAGGGCTTCGTAACGCGCTTCGATCTGTTCGAGTTTTTCTAACATAACTTTCAACAAAGGGTTTTGGGTTCCGGGTTCCGGGTTCTGGGGAAAGACAAGCTGCTTTTAACCAGCACCCAGTACCCAGCACCCTTTTAAGCCAGCGGCGTGACCTCCGCCTCCTGCGGCCGCGGTTCGAGCTTCAAAGATTCTTTGAGCGCGACGAGGGCGACTTCGAGCTGCCGGTCGTCAGGCTCCTTCGTCGTGATGTTTTGCAGCCAGACGCCCGGCAGCGTGATGAGCTTGAAGACGAAGCCGCCCTCCTTCCTCGCCGAGAGCCGGATGATCTCGTAGGAGAGGCCGGCGACGACCGGGATGAGCGCGACGCGCGTGAGCATGTTGTAGAGGAGCGAGTCGAACTTCACCACCGAGAAGAGCACGATGGAGACGAGCATCACGACCATCAGGAAGCTCGTCCCGCAGCGCGGGTGCTGGCGCGGCTGCACGCGCGCGTTCTCGACCGTCAGAGGCAGACCGGCCTCCCACGTGAAGACCGTCTTGTGCTCGGCCCCGTGGTACTCGAAGACGCGCCGGATGTCCTTCATCAGGGAGAAGCTGAAGATCATGATGAGGAAGAAGGCCATCCGGATCACGCCGTCCACCAGGTTGAAGGAGACCGAAGGGCGGACGGGGCGGAGGTAGCCGCGCGCCGAATCGTAAGCGCGCGAGTACCAGGCTTTGTCGGCCGCGGCCGTCGGCGCGGCGGTCGCTCCGGTCGTGGGCGCGGCTTGAGTC
>JALZHT010000398.1 GCA_030860645.1 Acidobacteriota bacterium | reverse complement strand
GAGGAGCGCCGCCTGCCGCTCCAGGCTCGAAGCTGGTTGCTCGAAGGCGGAGTGCACGTCGAGGTAGCGGCGGAGCACGTCGCGGTCGAAGACGACGGCCGCCGGGAAGAACGGCAGGCTCGTCTCTTTCATCCCGAGTTCGGCGGCGGCGCGGCGCATCAGCCCGGCGGCGGCGAAGACCGTCCGGTAGCTACAGCCGGCGCTGTCGTGGGCGCGGTTCGAGTGCACCTCGCCGGGGTGGACGATGAAGAGGCTGGCGGGCGGGGTGACGAGGTTGTCACCGCGGTACACGAGGTCGCCCGACCCGGCCTGGATGAGACAGAGTTGGTACTCCTCGTGCCAGTGGCGCGGCACCGGGCGCGAGACGCCGAAGCCGCGCCGCAGCTCAAGCTCGGGGAGTTCCGGCGGCCTCCAGACCTCGATCACGCCCTGTCCTTCATTTGATTGCATCAAGCGGCCAGCCCGGTGGACGGATTCGCGATACGCCGACGGTCAAACTTACGAATCTCGAATCGTGATTGTTTCTGACGGCGGTCGCGGCGGGACGAATTAAACCGGGACGGACAGGATAAGAAGAAGGGGATAGAATTAATCGCCTTCGCCGGGGGCCTTCTCGCCGCGCTCTTTGGCCTCGGGGACGCCGGCCCGCGCGGCCGCGTCCTCGATGACGGCGTTCATCTCGCCGCCGACGAGGATGGCCGCGCCCGTCAGGTAGAGCCACAGCAGCAGGATCATCACCGCCCCGAGCGAGCCGTAGGCCGTGCTGTAGGTGTCGAAGAAGTGGAGGTAGAGGCGGAAGCCGAACGAGACGAGGAGCCACAGCGCGAGGGCGAGGGCGGAGCCGGGCGTGACCCACTGCCAGCGCATCTCCTCGACGCACGGCGCGAAGTAGTAGACGAGCGCGAGGGCGAAGAGGACGAAGGCGAGCACGATGAACCACTGCACGACGTTCCAGGCGGCGGTGAAGGCCGCGCCGAAGTGGTAGCGGCCGGCGAGGAGGTCGCCGATCTGCCCGCCGTAGAGGACGAGCGCCAGCGACGAGATGACGAGCAGGGCCAGCGCGCCCGTCAGCGCCACGGCCACGCCCTGCACCTTCCACCACGGCCGCGTCTCCTTGACGCCGTAGGCCGCGTTCAAAGTCGAGATGATCGCGCCGACGCCGAACGAGGCCGTCCAGATCGTGAGCACCAGCCCGAAGGAGATTTTCCCGCCGCTCGACGCCGCCGTGATCTCTTCGAGCGTGTCGCGGATGAGGGCCGACGCCTTGCGCGGGACGACCGTCGCGAGGTAGTGCAGCAGACTCTCGCGCAACTCCGGCCCCGTCTGCGTGAAGTAGCCGAGCAGCGAGGCGAGGAAGTAGAGCAGCGGGAAGAGCGAGAAGATGAAGAAGTAGGAGAGCTGCGCCGCCTTGCCGAGCACGTCGTCCTTGTAGACGCGCGCCCCCGTGCGCCGGGCCAGCCGCCGCAACGTCAGCCCGCCCAGCTTCCACGGCGACGCCCTCTCCTCGACTCCCACCCGCCCGCCTCCTCTCGCCGAAGACCACTACGCCCGCGCATTCTATACCGCCCGTCGTCACGCCCGCGACTATCAAATCTCCAAACCCCCGGGATGGAACGCGTTCGTTTATTCCGCCCCTCCTGGGCTTCGCGCACAGCCCCTTAAAAACCAAACCCCGGCCCCTGCCCCGTCTCAGCATCCGAAACGCGACGAATCTGCCATCACTCCGCCAAACGGGCCGGGAAGAATAAGGCGCGGAGGGTGTTGATGGCGGACGAAGTCGGCGTCGGGCTGGTCGGCTACGGCATGGCGGCCCGCGTCTTCCACGCGCCGGTCATCGGCGTGGTTCCCGGCCTGAAGCTGAAGAAGGTGGTCGAGCGCCACGGCGGGCGCTCGCGCGAACGTTACCCGTGGGTCGAGGTCGTGCGCGACGTGGACGACCTCCTGCGCGACGAAGGCGTCGGCCTGGTCGTCGTCGCGACGCCGAACGACTCCCACTTCGAGCTGGCCCGGCGCTCGCTCCTCGCCGGCAAGCACGTCGTGGTCGAGAAGCCTCTCACCGTCACGTCAGACGAGGCGCGCCGGCTCGTCGAACTGGCGCGCGAGAGGAACAAAATTCTGAGCGCCCACCAGAACCGGCGGTGGGACGGCGACTTCCTGACGGTCAGGCGACTTCTGGAGGCCGGGCTGCTGGGCCGCCTCGTCGAGTTCGAGTCGCGCTTCGACCGCTTCCGCGATCAGCCGCGGCCCGGCGCGTGGCGCGAGGCGGAGGGGCCGGGCGGCGGCCTGCTCTACGACCTCGGGCCGCATTTGATAGACCAGGCGCAGGTCTTGTTCGGGCCGCCCCGCGCGGTGACGGCCGAGGTCAGAATCCAGAGGGAGTTCGCCAAAGCGGACGATAACTTCGAAGTGCGGCTGGACTACGACGGCCCGCGCGTGACGCTGAAGGCGGGGATGCTCGTGCGCGGCCGCTCGCCGCGCTTCGTCCTGCACGGCACGCAAGGCTCCTTCGTCAAGTACGGCCTCGACCCGCAGGAGGAGGCGCTGGGGCGCGGACTCACGCCCGCCGAGCCGCGCTGGGGCGAGGAGCCGAAGGAGAGCTGGGGCGCGCTCGACGCGCAGGCCGGCGGCCTGCACCTGGAGGCGCGCGTCGAGACCGTCGCCGGCCGTTACCAAGCCTTCTACCAGAACCTCGCCGAGGCCATCGCGGGCCGCGCCGCGCCGGCCGTCAAACCCGAAGAGGCGTGGAACACGATGAGGATCATCGAACTGGCTTTCCGGAGCAGCGCGGAGGGGAGAACCATCAGCTTGTAGTTTCGGGTTCAGGGAATTTTTGATTTGTGATTTGTGATTGGGGGAACAGGCCGCCCGCCTTTCAATCAAAAATCAAAAATCAAAAATCAAAAATGTCTTTAACTTCAGTCACAAGGAGAACAGTCAATGCTACAGACACGCGGGTACGCGACGAAGGGGCCGACCGAGCCGCTCGCGCCGTTCACGTTCGGGCGGCGCGTGCCGGGGCCGCGCGACGTGCTCATCGAAATCCTCTACTGCGGGGTGTGCCACTCCGACATCCACCAGGCGCGCGACGAGTGGGGCGGCTCGGCCTACCCGATGGTGCCCGGCCACGAGATCGTCGGGCGCGTCGCGCGCGTCGGCTCGGAGGTGACGAAATTCAAGGAGGGCGACCTGGCCGGCGTCGGCTGCTTCGTGGACTCGTGCCGCGTCTGCGCGAACTGCCGGGACGGGGAGGAGCAGTACTGTGAGAACCACGTCGCGTCAACCTACAACGGGACGGAGATGGACGAGAGGACGCCGACTTACGGCGGCTACTCCTCGCAGATCGTGGTGGACGAGGACTACACGCTCCGGGTCTCGCCCGGCCAGCCGCTCGCGGGAGTCGCGCCGCTGCTCTGCGCCGGCATCACCACCTACTCGCCGCTCAAGCACTTCGGCGTCGGGCCGGGCCACCGCGCCGGCGTGGTCGGATTGGGCGGCCTCGGCCACATGGGCGTGAAGCTCGCCGCCGCGATGGGCGCGCGCGTCACGGTCTTCAGCACCACGCCCGCGAAAGAGCAGGACGCGCTCGCGCTCGGGGCGCACGACTTCGTCGTCACAAAAGACCCGCAGAAGCTCGCGCCGCTCGCCGGCAAGTTCGACTTCATCCTCGACACGGTCTCCGCGCCGCACGACCCGAACCCGTACCTGAACCTGCTGCGCCGCGACGGGGTGATGGTGCTCGTCGGGCTGCCGGAAAAGCCCCTGGAGGTCGCCGCCTTCTCGCTCGCCGCGAACCGCCGCCGGCTCGTCGGCTCCAGCATCGGCGGCATCCGCGAGACGCAGGAGATGCTCGACTACTGCGCCGCCCACGACCTCACCTCCGACGTGGAGGTGATCCCCATCGGGCAGATCAACGAGGCGTACGAGCGCACGGTCAAAAACGACGTGCGCTACCGCTTCGTCATAGACATGAAGACGCTTTGAAGTCTGCCCGGAGCGCCGGAGCACTTTGCAAACGGACTCGGGGCGCTCGGTAAGGCTGTAGGGGCAGGGCTTGTCCC
>JALZHT010000397.1 GCA_030860645.1 Acidobacteriota bacterium | reverse complement strand
CTCTTACCCTTACTTCAAACACGTGCCGTGGGGCTCGCACTGGCAGACCGACCCGCTGTGGTCTTCAGACCGGCTGGAGGTGGTTCACGTCGGGGCCGAGCTTCCGCGCTCCGACAAGTTGAGGGCCATCGCGCGCGAGCCGCTCGTCCGCGAACATTTAAGGGTGTGTTGGGAGAACCTCGCCCCGGAGGGTAATTGCTCGCGCTGCGAGAAGTGCCTGCGCACCAGGCTCATGCTCGCGGACTGTGGCGAGCTGGAGAATTTTCCGGTCTTCGAGGGGGCGGACACGCTGGCGCGGCATCTCGATTCCCTGCCGGCTATCCGGGGGCGGGGCCGCGTCTTCGGCAAGCTGCTTGAGCGCGGGCGCTTGACGCCGGAGGTCGAGACGGCGCTGCGCAGGTTAATCAAGCGCACCAGGCGGGCCGGGAGTTTCCCGTCGCGTGTCGCCGCCGATACGTGGCGAAGGGTGTTTGCATGGGCGCAGAACCGCAACCGTTGAAGAAGACCCGGGGCTTCAGTTTCCAGACGGCGGGCGCGCTGACGGGCCTCGCCGCGGGCCTCGCCGCGGGACTCGCCGCCCACGCCTCGCGCGCCCCTTTCCTCACCTCCGCCGCGGCCTTCGTGGAGCCGCTCGGCGTGCTCTGGACGAACGGGCTGCGGATGACCGTGCTGCCGCTCGTCGTCTCGAACCTGATCGTCGGCATCGCGTCCATCCCGGACGCGCGGAAGGTGGGGCGGCTCGGGGGGTTGTCGGTGCTCGTCTTCCTCGCCCTGCACGCCCTGGCGGCGGGCTTCACCGTGCTGGTCACGCCGCCCGTGTTAGCCAGCTTCCACCCCGGGGCGGAGGTCGCCGCCGCCCTCCGGGCCGACGGCCCCGGCGCGGCCGGCGTCGGCACAGGCGACGCGGAGAAGGCCCCGACCTTCGGCGACTGGCTCAAGGAGTTGGTGCCGGCGAACCCCTTCAAGGCGGCCGCCGATGGGGCGATCCTCCCCGTGGTCGTCTTCACCATCGCCTTCGCCCTCGCCATGACGCGGGCGCGGCCGGAGCATTACGGACTGCTGATCAGTTTTTTCCGGGCGGTTAACGAGGTGATGCTGACCCTGGTGCGCTGGATACTGCGGCTCGCGCCCGTCGGGATTTTCGCCCTGACCTTCTCGTTCGCCGCGCGGACGGGGCCGGCCGCCGTCGGGTCGCTGGGCTATTACGTCGTGCTCGTCTGCGCGCTGCTCCTTGCATTCACCCTCGCGCTCTACGCGGTGGTGACGCTTTTCGGGCGCGTCCCGCTCCGCAGCTTCGCCCGGGCCGCGGCCCCCGCCCAGCTCGTCGCCGTCGGCTCCCGCTCGTCGCTCGCTTCCCTGCCCGCGATGATCGAGGGGACGGAGCAGAGGCTGCGGCTGCCGACGGCCGTCGCGGGCTTCGTCCTCCCCCTCTCGGTCTCGACCTTCAAAGCCAACCGCACGATCTCCAGCACGTCGAAGTTCCTCTTCCTGGCGGCGCTTTACGGCATCGCCCTGTCGCCGGCGCAGGTCGCCTCGTTCATCGTCATGATCGTGCTCTTGAGCTTCAGCACGCCGGGCCTCCCGACCACCGGGACGATGAGGACGCTCCCGGCCTACCTCGCCGTCGGGATTCCGATTGAGGCCGTGTTGATTCTCGACGCCGTTGACGCCGTCCCCGACATCTTCAAGACACTCCTCAACGTGACCGGCGACATGACCGCGGCGGCCATCGTCGCCCGCCTCGCCGGAAACCCCGCGGCGCTCTCGCCACTGCCCGCCGAGGCCGGGGACTAGAGCGGTTGGCGCGTGAGCATACCGGCCGGGGTCGGCCGCGAATCGTGCCGGGGCGGATTGCTGTTGAGTCTACCGGACGTTCATTTCAACACAGAGGGCACAGAGGGTTCACAGAGGGCACAGAGAAGAAGTTGGTTTTCTCTGTGCCCTCTGTGTGCCCTCTGTGCCCTCTGTGTTGAACCGACGTTACGGTTGACTCAACCGCAAATTGCTCTAAAGAACCGCCGCCTCAGCTCTTCCGCATCAGGAGCCAGTTCTCGGGGTCTACGACCGGCTGTTGGCCGCCGAGGGGGATGGTGACGGGGGCGGTCGAGACTTCGAGTTTTTGCGTGCGCTCGCCGAGCTTGACGGTGACGGGCATCGGGAAGGCGAGGCCGCCGGGCGTGTCCCAGCGCAGCGTGAGGGTGTCGCCTTTGACTTCGGAGACGAGGCGGGGGAGTTGTGGCTGGCGCAGGTAGACCTCGAAGAACCAGTCGAGCCGCATGCCGGAAGCCTCTTCGGCGACGTGGCGGAAGTCTTCGGTCGTGACGAAGCGGCACTGGCGGCCGTCCTTGACCCGCTCCAGCGCCGCCGTCGGGTAGGCCATGCGCCGCAGCGCCGTGAAGAAAGCCTTGTCGCCGACGAGGTAGCGCAGCGTGTGGAGGACGGCCGCGCCCTTGTTGTACACGTCGCCGTCGCTGTTCACGTAGTCGGGGGCGACGAAGTACATCTGCGTGGTCGTGCGGGCTTCGCGCGGGGCGAGCGGCTGGCGGTTGTTGATGTTGCGCCGCAGCCCGGCGATGTGGCGGTGGTAGGCTTCGGGGCCGCGCTTCTCGCCGTGGTAGAGCGCGTCCATGTAGGACTGGAAGCCCTCGTGAATCCAGAAGTCGCGCCAGTCCGCGGCCGTCACGAGGTTGGCCCACCACTCGTGGCCGACCTCGTGGAAGAGCAGCCAGTCGAAGCGGTTCGCGTCCTGCACGAAGTGGTTGCCGTAGGCGATGATGGTCTGGTGCTCCATGCCGAGGTGCGAGGTCTCGGCGACCCCGATCTTGTCGGCGCGGAACGGGAAGGGGCCGAGGTGCTTCTCCAGGAAGGCGAGCATCTCGAAGAGTTCGGCGAAGAGGCGCTGGCCCTTCTCGTAATTCTCGGGCAGCACCCAGAAGGTGGCCGGCACCTGCTCGCCGGTGACGCTGCGGTAGGTGCCCTCGATGGTGCGGTAGGGCGCGATGTTGAGGGCCACGCCGTAGTTGTTGATCGGCGTCGAGACGTGCCAGTTGGAGGTGCTCGTCCCGTCGTTGTTTTTCGTGACGCCGGTCGGCTTACCGTTGGCGGCGACGACGAGGCCGGCGGGGACGGTGATGTGCAGAGACATCGAGTCCGGCTCGTCCGAGGGGTGGTCTTTGCAGGGCCAGAAGAGGTCGGCCCCGTCCATCTGGACGGCGGTGCTGATCCAGTCCTGCCCCGAGGGCGTCTTGGCCCAGACGAAGCCGCCGACCCACGGCGGGCGCGGCGCGACGCGCGGCTTGCCGGCGTACTCGACCCGCACCTCGACCGCCTCGCCCGGCTGCATCGTGCGCCCCAGCGCGATCCACACCTTCCCGCCGCGCCTCTCGAAGCGGAGCGGGCGGGCGACCCCCGCCCCGACGAGCGAGGTCTGCGAGACCGCCAGCGGCGTGTCGAGGTCGAGCACGAACCAGTCGGTCGGGTGGACGATGCGGGCGCGCGCCGTGAGCGCGCCGGCGATTGACTGCTCGCGCGGGTTCACGCGGAGCGCGAGGTCGTAGAAGGTCACGTCGTAGGCGGCCTGCTCCGGCATCAGGGGGCCGCCGCTGTCGCTCGGCCGCGCCCCCAACTCCCTCTGCGCGCGCGGCGCGGCCGGGCACAGCAGGAGGGCGAGGAGGCAGGCGGTTGTCGTCAAAGTTCTTCGCATCATTCTTCCCGGATGAGCGGGGCCATCGCGCCCCGTGTGTGTTAAGGCGGGGACAGCATACTGTGGGGCCGCGCCCCCGTCCAAACGTCCGCGCGCGGTCGCCCGGCGGGCGTCTATTTACAGCTCGTTGACAACTCTTACAACCTTTTACCCGCCTTTGATGACATTTACACGCCGCCCGGCTACATTGCGACCCGTCATTTGAACCTCGCGCACGAAGGGCTTTCGAGACGGGAGCGGGTCGGAGATGAGATACTGTGTTGGTTGTCAAGCAGATTTTCCCCACTCCGGGTCGAAGGGCTTACCTGTCTTGAGCACCCCATAGGCTAAGTGGATGAGCTTGCGCATCGCCGCCCCGATGACCGCCATCTTGCT
>JALZHT010000396.1 GCA_030860645.1 Acidobacteriota bacterium | reverse complement strand
GCCACGCCAACATCCAGGGCGCGACCGACATGGGCGGCGTCTTCGACATCTTCCCCGGCTACCTGAAGATACCCGCGCCCACCGACACAGACCTCGCCACGTTCCTCAAGCGGACGACGCCGCAGCCGTCGAAGCCGACCGGGTGGGATTCGTTCAACTACTGGTCGAACACGCCGAAGTTCATGGTCTCCTTCCTCAAGTCGCTCTACGGCGACAAGGCCACGAAGGAGAACGACTTCAACTACCACTACCTGCCGAAGATCGACCGGAAGTACTCCTGGACTGAGCTGTTCGACTTCATGTACAACGGCCAAGTCAAGGGCCTGTTCGCCTTCGGCATGAACGCCGTCGCCATCGGCCCCAACAGCAAGAAGAACATCGAGGCGCTTAAGAAGGCCGACTGGCTGGTGGTCTGCGAACTCTTCCCCGACGAGACGAGCGACTTCTGGCAGGCGCCCGGCACGACGAAGGAGGAGATGGCGAAGATTCAGACGACCGTCTACCGCCTGCCCGGCGCGGGCTTCGCCGAGAAGGACGGCACGTTCGTCAACTCGGCCCGCTGGCTCCAGTGGAAGTACGCGGCCGTCCCGCCGCCCGGCCAGGCGAAAGTCGATCAGGAGATTCTCGCCCGCATCTTCCTCAAAGTGAGGGAGCTTTACCAGAAGGAGGGCGGCAAGTTCCCCGACCCCGTCCTCAACCTCTCCTGGCCTTACACGACGCCGCACAACCCTTCGCTCGCCGAGCTGGCGAAGGAGATTAACGGGCGCGCGCTCGCCGACCTGACGGACGAGAACCAGCCCGGCGTCACCATCAAGGCCGGGCAACAACTGCCGGGCTTCGCCTGGCTCCGCGACGACGGCACGACCGCCTGCGGCAACTGGCTCTACTGCGGCTCGTGGACGGAGGCCGGGGCGCAGATGCAGCGGCGCGGGACGGAAGACCCCTCGGGCCTCGGCATCTACCCGAACTGGGCCTGGTCGTGGCCCGCCAACCGCCGCGTGATGTACAACCGCGCCTCCTGCGACCCGTCGGGCAAGCCCTGGGACGCGGAGCGCCGGCAGGTCTGGTGGAACGAGGCGCAGGGGCGCTGGGTCGGCAACGACGTGCCCGACTTCAAGGCCGACTCCAACCCGGCCGACCACATGGGGCCGTTCATCATGAACCCGGAGGGCGTCGGCCGCCTCTTCGCGCCGCTCGCCGCCTTCGCCGACGGGCCTTTCCCCGAGCACTACGAGCCGGTGGAAAGCCCCGTCGCCAACCCGCTGCACCCGGCCCAGTCGAACAACCCGGTGGCGAAGATGTACAAGTCCGACCTCGACAAATTCGGGACGCCGGAGCAGGGCTTCAACGTCGTCTGCACCACCTACCGCCTGACCGAGCACTTCCACTACTGGACGAAACACAACCCGATGAACGTCCAGCTCGTGCCCGAGCCGTTCGTCGAACTGTCCGAGGAGCACGCCGCGGAGCTGGGCGTCGCGGGCGGCGACAAGGTCAGGGTCTCGACGGCGCGCGGCTTCCCGTACGTGGCGAAGGCGATGGTCACGAAGCGCATCCGGCCGATGGTGATCGACGGCAAGAAGACGCACCAGATCGGCATCCCGATCCACTGGGGCTACCGCGGCATCGCCGAAGACAAGGGGATGACCCCGCTCGCCCCGGTCAACCTGCTCGCGCCGGCCGCCATTGACCCCAACGCCTACACGCCCGAATACAAAGGCTTCCTCGTCAAGGTCGAGAAGGCTTAAAGGAGGTGGGACGAGTATGAGCGAGCCACGAACGCTACAGATTCAGGAAATCTCGGCCCACCCCGGCCCCGTCCCCGGGCGGGGGACGCAGCGCGCCGTGCAGGTCGCCAAGTACATCGACGTGACGACCTGCATCGGCTGCAAGGCGTGCGAGGTGGCCTGCGTCGAGTGGAACGACCACCCGTTCCGCGAGACGACTTTCGACAACACCTACCAGACGATGCCCGCGACCGACTGGAACTACTGGAACCTCATCAAGTTCGCCGAGCACGTCCGCGAAGGCAACCTGATGTGGCTGATGCGCAAGGACCAGTGCATGCACTGCGAAGACCCCGGGTGCCTGCGCGCGTGCCCGGCCGACGGCGCCATCGTCAAGTTCGAGAACGGCATCGTCGACTTCCAGCAGGAGAACTGCATCGGCTGCGGCTACTGCATCTCGGGCTGCCCCTTCGACATCCCGAAGTTCAAGCAGGAGACGAAGAAGGTCTACAAGTGCACGCTCTGCTCCGACCGCGTCGGGCAGGGGTTGGAGCCGGCGTGCATCAAGGCGTGCCCCACGGGCTGCCTCCAATTCGGCACGAAGGACGACATGCTCGCGCTCGCCAACTCGCGCGTCAAGCAACTCCGCGAGCAGTCGGGCTTCCAGCACGCCGGCGTCTACGACCCGCAGTCCATCGGCGGCACGCACGTCGTCTACGTGCTGCACGACGCCTCGCAGCCCGAACTCTACGGGCTGCCCGCCAACCCGACGATCCCGCCGAGCTACACCGTCTGGAAGTGGCTGGCGAAGCCCACGGGCCTGCTGATGGCGATGATGGGCGTCGTCGCCGTCTTCTTCCACCGCATCTCGGTCGGGCCGAAGGTGCCGCAGCCGGAAGCCCCGCCGCCCGCCGAGCCGCAGCCCGACACCGTCGAGGCGGCGAGAAAGGAGAGGCCATGAGCACCTCTATCGAGCGCTTCGACGAGCGCGCGCGGCGCGAGGCGGATCGCGTCGGGCAGACGGTCGTCCACCGCGGCGAACTCCTGCGCCACCCCGTCTACACCCGCGTCCTGCACTGGCTGGTGGCGATCACCTTCATCCTCTCGCTGCTCACGGGCTTCGCCGTCTACTCGCCCTGGCTCTACCGCTGGCTCACGCCGCTCTTCGGCGGCGGGCCGATGACGCGCTTCCTCCACCCGTGGTTCGGCCTCTTCTTCGACCTCTTCTTCCTCTTCCAGTTCTTCAACTGGTTCGCGCCGATGGCCTGGACGAAGGCGGACAGCAGGTTCGTCCGTCGCCTCAAGGCGTACACGACGAACGAGGAGAAACTCGAACCCGAGGAGACCGGCTTCTTTAACGGCGGCCAGAAACTCTACTTCTGGGCCATCGCCGTGAGCGCCCTGCTCTTCCTCGTCACGGGGCTTTTCCTGTGGTTCGACCACGTCGTGCCGCGCTGGCTCGTCGCCCTCAGCTACGTCCTCCACGACATCGCGGCGCTGGTCATGCTCGCCGGGTTCATCGTCCACCTCTACGAGGGGACGGCCGCACAGCCCGGCACTTTCCGCTCGATGACCGACGGCACCGTCACGGAGGAGTGGGCTTGGACGCATCACCCGGCGTGGTACAGGGAGGTGACGGGGCGCGACCCGCGCGAGGACTACGAGCGCGAGCGCCGCCGACAGGTCGCGCGCGAGCGCGCCGCCGAGGCGCGGGAGCGCGAGCCGGATGCTTAATCGCCTCCGGCCGGCGGGTTGAACTGCGCGTCGTCGAGCGGGACGTTCTGTTTGACTTCGGTGATCTTGCGGCCCCACGTCCTGCCGGGGATTGACCAGCGGATGGCGAACGGTAACTTGACCCCGTCCACCTCCCTGTAATCCTCGTAGTCGGTCTGCGTAGGGAACTGGCCGAGGACTGTCTTCTGCTCCGTGTATTTGCGGACGAGCAGGCTCGACTCCGCGTCGAAGTACAGTCTTTCGGGGCCGCCGCCGTCGGCCGGCGTAGCCTCGACGACGTAAGCCTCGCGCCCGCCGATGGTCTCGCGGCCCACGACCGCCAGCTTCGTGTAAATGTCTTTGAGCCTCGTCTCCTTGTAGAACTCCGCCTCACGTCTGAGTTGGGCGAGTATCTCGGCGGGGAGGTCGCGCGTGACCTGACTACTCCTCGCCCACCCGCGCGCGCCGTCGAAGCCCGTGCGGAAGACCTGGTTGGGGTAGCTGGTGACGGTGAGCAGCTTGTTCGGCGCTTTGCTGAAGACCTCTTCCGGCACGAGCACGCCGTCGGCCCCGACGCGCGAGCCTTTCATAACGCGGCTGGTCACACGCTCGACGGCCTGGCGGCCCCCGACGGCCTGCAC
>JALZHT010000395.1 GCA_030860645.1 Acidobacteriota bacterium | reverse complement strand
GCGTGGCGTCGCTGCCGGAGGGCGTCGAGATGGTGATGCCGGGCGACAACGTGGCGATGGAGGTCGAGCTGATCACGCCGATCGCGATGGAGAAGGGGCTGCGGTTCGCCATCCGCGAGGGGGGCCGCACGGTCGGCGCCGGCACCATCTCCGACATCATCGAGTGAGCGGGACCCGCGGCTTCGGATTCGCGGTCGTTGACGGCCTCAACCGCGAATCCGAAATCCATAATCGAAATTTTTCCGGGTGAGTTATGCCACGCGATAACATTACGTTGCAGTGCACCGAGTGCAAGAGTCGCAACTACGTGACGACGAAGAACAAGAAGACGACGCCGGAGCGCCTGGAGTTCAGGAAGTTCTGCCGCCGCTGCCGCCGCCACACCGGACACAAGGAGACGAAGTAAACGATGGAGGGTGAGCGCGGGGCGGTGAACTAAAGCAGTTCCGCGCTCATCGTTCCGCGCTCATCTTTACCCGAAGGGGTATAGTGTCAACGGTCAGCACGTCGGTCTCCAAAACCGAAAGTCCGGGTTCGAATCCTGGTACCCCTGTTGAGCGAAGGAAGCGGTCGGGTGTCGAAGAGAGAGGACGAACGGATGACTGCCAACGGTGAAGACGAGCCGGAGGCCAACAGCCCGGGGGCGGCCACGCCGGGCGGCGCGGCCCCGCGCATGGCGCGCTACGGCGAAGGCCCCGAGGGCCGGCCGGCGCGGCGCGAGCGCGCCCTGCCCGATCACGAGCAGGACGGTTTCTTCGAGCGCGTCGGCAAGTTCGTGCGCGACGTGCGGGCCGAGCTGGGCCGCGTCTCGTGGCCGAGCGCCATCGAGGTCAGGAACACGACGATCATCACCGTCATCGCCGTCATCTTTTTCGCCGCCTACCTCTGGGCCGTCGACAGGGCCTTCGCTTTTCTGATCGAACGGCTCCAGGGCCTGGTCGGGGGGGCCTGAGGAAGTTTTACCGTCATGCAGCAGTGGTTCATCCTTCACACGTACTCGGGGCACGAGAAGAAGGTGCGCGACAGCCTGAAGGCGCGCATCCGCGACACCGACTTGCAGGCCGAGATCACCGAGGTGCTCGTCCCGACCGAGACGGTCGTCGAGATGCGCGGCAACAAGCGCGTCGAGTCGACACGCATGTTCTACCCCGGCTACGTGCTGGTGCAGATCGAGTGTGACGACCGCGGGCACATCCCCGACGACGTGTTCCATCTGATTAAGTCGACGCCGAAGGTGACGGGCTTCGTCGGCGGGCAGACGCCGACGCCTTTGACGCCGGATGAGGTCAACCAGATCGTCCACAACGTGACGGAGGCGGCCGAGAAGCCGAAGCCGAAGTTCACCTACCAGCAGGGCGAGACGGTGCGCATCAAGTCGGGGCCGTTCGCCTCCTTCACCGGCAAGGTCGAGGAGGTCAACTCCGACAAGTCCACGCTCAAGGTGGTCGTCACCATCTTCGGGCGCTCGACGCCGGTCGAACTCAACTTCCTCGACGTGGAGAAGGTGACGTTTACCGAAGACGAATAAGGGAATTTGCGATTTTAGATTTTTGATTGGCGATTGATAACTCTCCGGGCGCGGCTCTTTCAAGCGCAAATCAAAAATCTAAAATCAAAAATCGGGAATACTCATGGCGAAGAAAATTACAGGCTACATCAAGCTGCAAGTCCCGGCGGGGAAGGCCAACCCGGCGCCGCCCATCGGCCCGGCGCTCGGCCAGCACGGCGTCAACATCATGGAGTTCTGCAAGGCGTTCAACGCCAAGACGGCGCAGATGGACCCGGACTTGAAAATCCCGGTCGTCATCACCGTCTACGCCGACCGCTCCTTCACGTTCGAGACGAAGACGCCGCCCGCGGCCGACCTCCTGAAGAAGGCGGCCGGCGTCCCGAAGGGGTCGGGCAAGCCCAACCGCGAGAAGGTCGGCACCATCTCGCGCGACAAGATCGAGGAGATCGCCCGCCTCAAGCTCCAGGACTTGAACACGACGAGCCTGGAGTCCGCCGTCAAGACCATCGAGGGCACGGCGCGCAACATGGGGCTGACCATCGAATGAATTTTCGATTTTAGATTTGCGATTTTTGATTTCCACTCACGGTCGCAAGTCGGAATCACCTGAGAGGGAGGGAAGGGGGATTGGCGTTTTGGTTTGCCGAATCGCAAATCAAAAATCGCGAATCCAAAATCCCGTCTGAACCTCGGAGGTAGGTAATGCCGAAGCACGGGAAGAAGTACCGCGCGGCTCTGGAGAAGATCGAGCCGGGCAGGAAGTACACCCTCGAAGAGGGCCTGGCGAAAGTCAAAGAGGTTTCCGCCACCGCGGCCCGCAAATTCGACGAGACAGTTGAACTGACGATGTGGCTCGGCGTCGACCCGCGCAAGGCCGACCAGCTCGTGCGCGGCACGGTCGTGCTGCCGCACGGCATCGGCAAGTCGAAGCGCGTCCTCGTCATCACGCAGGGCGACAAGCTGCGCGAGGCCGAGGAGGCCGGCGCGGACTTCGTCGGCGGCGAGGACGTGGTTGACCGCATCAAGGGCGGCTGGCTCGACTTCGACGCCGTCGTCGCCACGCCCGACATGATGCGCTTCGTCGGGCAGCTCGGCAAAATCCTCGGCCCGCGCGGCCTGATGCCGAACCCGAAGACGGGGACGGTGACGCCGGACGTGGCGACGGCCGTGCGCGAGACGAAGGCCGGCAAGGTCGAGTACCGCGTCGACAAGACGGGCGTCATCCACGTCGGCATCGGCAAGGTCTCGTTCGCCGACGACGCCCTGCGCGAGAACGCGCAGACGCTGCTCGACGCGGTCGTCCGGGCCAAGCCCTCGACCGCCAAGGGCAAGTACGTCAAGAAGGTGAACCTCGCCCCGACGATGGGGCCGGGCGTCCTGCTTGACGAGACGGCCTACGCCAGGTAAGGGGAGGGCAGGAGAAGGCAATGAAGACCAGGGAGCAGAAGCAGAGAGACCTCGAAGCCCTCGCCGAGCAGTTCCAGGCGGCCTCGGCCGGGATGCTCGTCGGGTTCAAGAACCTGACGGTGGCGAAGGATCAGGAGTTGCGCCGGCAGTTGCGCGAGGCGGGGGCGCGCTACGCCGTCGTCAAGAACACGCTGGCGCGCAAGGCCGCCGCGGGCACGCCGTTCGAGGCCGCCGCCGAGCACTTCAAGGGCGTCACCGCCCTCGCCCTCGCCGAGGGCGACCCCGTCCAACTGTCGAAGGCCATCTCGAAGTTCGTCAAGGACAACCCCGAGGTGTTCACGTTCAAGGCGGGCGTCGTCCAGGGGCGGGTCGTCGCCCTGCGCGACGTGGAAGCCATCGCCACGCTGCCGTCGAAGGAGGAGTTGATCGCGAGGGTCATGTTCCTCATCAACGCGCAGGCGCAGCGCCTCGCGACGGTCATCTCGGCCGTCCCGCGCAACCTCGCCGTCGTCTTCGGGCAGGTCAGCGAGCAGAAGGGCGGCGAGTAGGATTTTCGATTTTTGCTTTTAGATTTGCGATTTGGGTTGGGGGGCAGGGGCTTTTCAAGCGCACATCAAAAATCGCAAGTCTAAAATTTGTTGTCAGCCGGACGCGGAAAAACGGGCGGGACGATTGGTCAGGTCGTCCGCCTCGGACGCTTGCGAGGCCCGCGATGCAACGGGCGGCGGCGAGCGCCCCGTGGGTTCTCCTGCTGCGAATCGTAACCATAGCCAGCAACACTAGAACCCTTTGAGGAGGATGAGAGGTAATCATGGCACTTTCGAATCAAGAAATCGTTGACGCCCTGAAGGAGAAGACCCTTCTGGAAGCCTCCGAGTTGGTGAAGATGATCGAGGAAGCTTTCGGCGTCTCGGCGGCGGCGGCGGCCGTGGCGGCGGTGGCGGCTTCGGCGGCGGCCGCGGCGCGCGAGTTGACGTTGAGCTTCGCGAAGATGGCCAGGATATGTTTCTTGACGGTGTTGGTCGTCACCACCAGCGCCTCGGCGATCTCTTTGTTGGTCTTGCCCTGCGCGACGAGGGCGAGGACTTCGAGCTGGCGGTGCGTCAGCTCAGAGACAGCGGAGCCGGGCGGCGGCCCCTGGCGCTGAGGCGCGGTTGGTGCGGCAG
>JALZHT010000394.1 GCA_030860645.1 Acidobacteriota bacterium | reverse complement strand
GCGGGACGGGTCGAGCGCCGGGTGCTTGAGCGAGACGGCGAGCAGTTGGTTCGGGCGGCAGGCCGGGTCGTCGCCCCCGTCCTCGCCTTCGATCACGTCGTAGAGGTGGCCGCCCCCCTCGTACCAGAAGCGCCGGTTGAAGGACTCGTAGGCGCGGGCGGCGTGCTGCGCGAGCGCCGCGGCGCGCGCCTCTTCGCCGGCCGCGCGCTCCCAGCCTTCGAGCAGGCGGAGCGCGTTGTACCAGAGCGCGTTGATCTCGACGGCCTTGCCGCGCCGCGGCGTCACCACCCACCCGTCGCACTTCGCGTCCATCCACGTCAGTTGGAACCCCTCCGCGCCCTGACGAAGTAGACCGTCAGTCTCGTCAACCTTGATGCCGAACCGCGTGCCGCGCAGGTGGTGCCCGACGATGTCGCGCAGCTTCGGCCGGAGCACTTCGAGCGTGACGCGGTCGCCGGTCGCTTGCAGGTAGCGATCCACCGCGTGGAAGAACCAGAGCGTCGCGTCGGCCGTGTGGTAGAGGCCCTCGTTCGAGCCGTCGGGGAACATGTTCGGGATGAGGCCGTCGCGCACGTAGTGGCCGAAGGTGCGCAGAATCCAGCCGGCCTCCTGGTGGCGGCCCGTCGTGAGCGTCAAGCCTTCGAGGCTGATCATCGTGTCGCGGCCCCAGTCCGTGAACCAGTGGTAGCCGGCGATGACCGAGCGCAGCTCCTCGCCCGTGGCGCGCGCGCGGGCCGCGTCCTCCTGCCGGCCCGCGGGGGTGATGACGAACTGGTCGGCGGCCAGGACGAGTTCGGCCGCGACGCCTGAGCGCGCCCGCGGGTCGGCGAGGGCGACGAGCCGCCGCCTCCGCTCGTGCTCGGCCTCGCGCGCCTCCTCGGGCGAGAGCGCGCGCAGCGTCTCCCAGTTCTCGGTCGAGGCGACGAGCGTCGCGCTCACCTCCCGCGTCAGGTCGACGCTGAAGTAGCCGGGGCTCCACAGCTCGCCCGTGTGGTCGTAGCCGCGCCGCCGCTCGACGCGGTAGAAGAGGTTCTCCAGCTTCTTGCCGTCGAGCGCGAAGGTGGCGCGCAGGCCGTAAATTTTGAAGCGTAGCGGCGGGCGGGTGTGGCCGGCGGAAAGCTCCAGGCGGTCTTCGACGGCCGTGATCGTGTGCGACTCGCTCAGGTGTCGGCCGACCGGGTCTTCGAGCGGGCGGAACTGCACGGCGGGCCTGAGCTTCAGGCGCACCACGCCCCCGCCTTCGACGAGGCTGTAGGTGATGTGCACGGTGTTCTGGAGGTGCGGCATCAGGACGCGCTTCTCGATGACGGCCCCGCCCATCTCGTATCTCCAGACGGGCAACCCCTCTTCGAGGCGGAACTCGCGCAGGTGCTCTGCGCCCGGCAAATCAAGCTCGCCGCCCGCGCGCTCCTGCCCGCCGAGTTGGAAGCGGCGGTCGTCTGGCAGGCGCGCCCACTCGGAGAGGTAGTTGAGCATGACGGTGCGCCCGAGCGGCGTCGGCAGAGCCGAGATGAGCAGCCCGTGGTAGCGGCGCGTCGGCACGCCCATGACCGAGCCGGAGGCGAAGCCGCCCAGCCCGTTCGTCACCAGCCACTCGCGCCGCAAAAGCGACTCGCCGTCGCGCGCGTCGTCTTCCGTGAAAGACAGTCTGCGAATCAGTTCAGACATAGTTGTGTGTCGCGAAACTCCATTTCGACACGGAGGCCACGGAGGACTGCACGGAGTTCACGGAGAAAACATTTCTTCTTCTCTGTGTCCTCTGCGTATCCTCCGTGCCCTCTGTGTTAAATCCTGCCGCGCTCAACTCTCACCCCCCGCACTCAGACAGGTCTTAACGCCACGGCCGCGTGGCCGGGGACGCGCCAGTTCTCCTCGGTGTCGGGCGGGGCCGTGCCGCAGCCGCCGTAGGCGACCGACTCGCTCGACCAGAGCACGTCCCAGAGCGCGCCCTCGGGCGGCGCGAGCAGCGGTTCGGGCGCGGGGTCGAGGTGCAGGTCGGAGCCGAAGTTGACGACGAGCAGACGGTCGCCGGCGTCTCCTCCGTCGTCGAAGAAGCGCAGCACGAACGCCTCGGGGCCGAGCACGGCCCCGTCCAGCCCGCGCCGCTTCTGCCGGCGGAAGACCGGGTCTTCGCGGCGCAGCCGCAGGAGGTCGCGGTGCAGCGCGTAAACTTCCCCGTGCCGCTCGCGCTCCGAGAGGTCGAGCTTGCAGCGCTCGAAGGTCGCCGCGTCGTGCGGGTCGGGCAGGCACGCGCGCGTCTCGGGCGTCGCCAGGCTGGGGAACTGCGAGAGGAATGCGGTGCGGCCCTCGCGCACCTTCAAGGCCAGAGCCTCCTCGTGGTCGGCGAAGTAGAGGAAGGGGGCCGAGGCGGCGAACTCCTGGCCCTGAAAGAGCATGGGGGTCGAGGGCGCGAGGAGCAGGAGCGCCGTCATCGCGCGCAGCCGCCCGGGGCTGGTCAGCGCGTGCGCGCGCTCGCCCCGGCCCGAGTTGGCGACCTGGTCATGGTTCTGTATGAAGTTGACGAGGGCGGCCGGGTCGAGGTCGAGCGAGGGCGTGCCGCGCCGCGCCTTCTGCCACTTGTAGCGCTGCCCCTGAAAAAGAAAGCCGTACTTCAGCGCCGAGACGAACTCCTGCGGCGACCCCTTGTAGTCCGTGTAGTACGCCTCGTTCCGGCCCGTCAGCGCGACCATCGCGCTGTGGTGAAAGTCATCGTTCCACAACGCGTCGAGGCCGTAGCCGCCGCGCGCCGCGGGGCGCACGAGGCGCGCGTGCTGCCGCTCGTTCTCGCCGACGACGAGGGTCTCGCGCCCGCGGGCGGCCTCGCGCACGCGGCGCGTGACGGCGGCGAGGATGTGCTCGTCCGACGAGTCGAAGACCTGCTGCGTGGCGTCGAGGCGCAGGCCGTCGAAGTGGAACTCCTCGACCCAGTAGGCGGCGTTCGAGAGGAAGAACTCGCGGACGTTTTCCGAGCCGGGGCCGTCGAAGTTGAGCGCGTCGCCCCAGTCGGTCTGGTAGCGCTCGGAGAAATACTCGGCGGCGAACCGGGCGAGGTAGTTGCCGTCGGGGCCGAGGTGGTTGTAGACCACGTCGAGGATGACGGCGACGCCGCGGCCGTGCGCCTCGTCCACGAAGCGGCGCAGGTCGTCAGGCTCGCCGTAGAGGCGCGTCGGCGCGAAGAGGTTAACGCCGTCGTAGCCCCAGCCGAAGCGGCCGGGGAAGTCGGCCACCGGCATCATCTCGACGCAGGTCACGCCGCACCCGGCCAACTCGCGCAGCTCACGCGCGGCGGCCCCCCACGTGCCCTCGCGCGTGAACGTGCCGACGTGCAGTTCGTAGATGACCTGGCCGCGCAAGCGCGCGCCCCGCCACCCGCCGTCCGTCCAGCGGAAGAGCGCGGGGTCTATGACGCGCGAGGGGCCGTGCGGCCCGCGGGGCTGGAAGCGCGAGGCGGGGTCGGGGTAGAGGCCCTCTTCGCCGTCGAGGCGGTAGCGGTAGTCCGTGCCGGCGCGCGCCTGCGGGGTGTGCGCCGAGAAGTAGCCGCCGCCCTCGGCCCGGAGCCGGACGGCCTCGCCGCGCTCGCCCACCTCGACGACGACCTCGACGCGGCGGCGGCGCGGGGCCCACACGCGGAAGTGCACGCCCCCCTCCGGCGAAACCTCCGCCCCGACGGGCAGCCTCCGGAAATTCGTTGATTCCGTCACCACGCGCTTCTCGGATGTTGGTTTTGATTGCTGCGCGAGATTCTAAACGCCCCGCGGCCGAAAAGACCAATGCTGCGGCAGCGACTCTGTCGTAAGCATCACGAATCTCTGACAACTTTTCCGGTTTCGAGTTCTGCGCCCCCCGTGTTGAAGGCCGCCTCACGCCGCACTCAACTAACAGCCGCCGAGTCCGCCGCCTAAACCCAACCTCGAAACTTAGTCGCTTCTTTCTTCCCCCGCCTTGCGAAAGCGACTGCCGCGCTTTAAAAAATCTTCGTGCAGACTTTGCCGATTGACGCTCTGCTGCCGGAGGCGGTGGCGGCGCTCGGGCGCGGGCCGAGCCTCGTCGTCGAGGCCCCGCCCGGCGCGGGCAAGACGACGCG
>JALZHT010000393.1 GCA_030860645.1 Acidobacteriota bacterium | reverse complement strand
GCCCGGATTCGATAAATTCAGCCCCGACCATCAGGAATCTTGAGCGGGCAGGGACAAGCCCCGCCCCTACAGTCAAAGCTACGGCCGCAGGTTTTATCAGCGCTGGAGTCGCCTGCCACGTCGGCTCGATTGAACATTCGCGGGGCGCGGCACGAATCCTGCCTGTTTATTGGTTCATGGAAACTGAGATGACAACGGAGCAGACGAAGAATGAGAGGTGGCGCGTGCTCGTCGTAGACGACGAGGAGGCGGCGCGTTACGGCATCCGCCGCGCACTCGGCAGCTATGAAATCGAAGAGGCCGGCAGCGTCGAGGAGGCGCGCGCGGCCGTCGGCGCGCGGCGGCCCGACCTGTTGTTGCTCGACGTGAATTTGCCCGGGCAGAGCGGGCTTGAGTTCCTGCGCGAGCTGTCGGCCGCGGGCGAGGACGCGCCGCCCGTCGTGATGATTACGGCCTACGGCTCGGAGCGGATGGCGGTCGAGGCGATCAAGACCGGCGCTTACGACTACCTCTCGAAGCCGTTCGAGGTGGACGAGCTGCGGCTCGTCGTCAAGAACGCGCTGGAGACCGTCCGCCTGCGGCGCGAGAATCACACCCTGCGCCGCCGCATCGAGCTGGAGGGCGCGCAGCGCGGCTCGCTGCTCGGCGAGTCCGAGGCCGTCCGCCGCGTGCGCTCGATGATCGAGAAGGTCGCCGAGACGGACGCGACCGTCCTCGTCCGCGGCGAGTCGGGCACGGGCAAGGAGCTGGTCGCGCGCGAGCTGCACGAGCGCAGCAGCGCGCGGCGGCGCGGCGCGTTCGTCGCCGTCAACTGCGCGGCCCTGCCCTCCGAATTAATCGAGTCGGAGCTGTTCGGCCACGAGAAGGGCGCGTTCACCGGCGCGGCCGCGCGCCGCAAAGGGAAGTTTGAGCTGGCCGACGGCGGCACGCTCTTCCTCGACGAGATCGGCGACATGAGCGCCAACGTGCAGGCCAAGCTCCTGCGCGCCCTCGAAGAGCGGAGCATCGAGCGGCTCGGCGGGTCGGACTCGATCCCCGTCGACGTGCGCATCGTCAGCGCCACGCACCGCCTGCTCGAACAGGAGATCGAGCGCGGCAACTTCCGCGCCGACCTCTTCTACCGCCTCCAGGTCGTGACCATTGACATCGCCCCCCTGCGCGAGCGGCGCGAGGACATCCCCGCGCTGGCCGAGGCTTTCGCGCGGCAGGCGGCCGAGCGCTACAACCTCCCGCCGCGCAGGCTCGCGCCCTCGGCGCTGCGACGCCTCGTCGAGTACGACTGGCCGGGCAACGTCCGCGAGTTGCGCAACGCGGTCGAGCGGGCGCTGATTCTCGCCGAGGGCGACGAGGTGACGGCGAAGGACTTGCCGGGACTCGGCGGCGAAGCCTCGAAGCCGCCGAAGGCCGCGGCCGCGAAGGGCGACGGCGGCGACGCGCTGGCCGTCCCGTTCACCTCGGACTTCCGCGAGGACAGGCGCGAGTTCGAGCGCCGCTACATCACCCGCTGCCTCGAAGAGGCCGGCGGCAACGTGACGCGCGCGGCGTCTGTCCTCGGCATGCACCGCCAATCCCTCCAGCACAAGCTGCGCGAACTCGGCCTCGGCCGCCGCTACGTCTCCGTCGACGCGGACGAGCCGCCGGAAAAATCCGACGACCGAAAAGCGGAAGAGTAAAGAAGCAGTCTGAGGAGAGGTCTGAGAGGGCGCGCGCGAAGTCAGCCCCGCAGGGGCGCAGCTTCTAAAATCAAAAATTGTCTTTAACGCGCAACTTGAAACTCGAAACTCGAAACTTTAAAGTCTCCCCCATGAAAGCACGACTGGACGCCATCCTCCGCCGCGAGCAGGCCGAGTATCTCGACCGCCTGCACCCGGACAACGTCGGGCTGCTGGCCGAGATGGAGGCGTACGCCGCCGAGCGCCGCGTCCCCATCGCGGATCGAGAGGTGGCGCGCTTCCTCGAAATCACGGCGCGCGCCGCCGGGGCCAGGCGCGTGCTGGAGATCGGCATGGCGATTGGTTACTCGGTCGTCCACCTCGCCCGCGCGCTCCCGCCCGACGGCCTCGTCGTGACCGTCGAACTGAGCGACGAGATGATCGCGCTCAGCGAAGACTACCTGCGGCGCGCGGGGCTGCGCGACCGGGTCCGCATCGAGCGCGGCGCGGCCCTCGAAGTCCTGCCGCGGCTCAGAGAGACGTTCGACCTCGTCTTCCTCGACGCCGTGAAGGAGGAGTACGCCGAATACCTCGAACTCGCGCTGCCGCTGCTGCGGGTCGGCGGCGTCGTCATCGCCGACAACCTCCTGTGGGGCGGGCAGGTGGCGGGCGAGGTTCGCGCGCCCGAGCAGACGGCCTCGACGCAGGCGCTGCGCGAGTTCAACCAGCTCTTCGTCCGCCACCCGCAACTGCTCGCCGAGGTGCTCTCCGTCGGCGACGGCCTCGGCTACGCCGTCAAGGTAAGTTGAGCCTCCACCCCGCGCCCCCGCGGGCAAGAATCTCATGTCCGCCAAACCCGCGAGGCTAGAGCGAGCGTCCGCCGTCTTGGAGCGGCCCGAGCACCGGCTGCTCCTCCTCTGCGCCCGCACGCGCGTCGGGGCCGAGGCCGCCGAGAGTATCAGGCGACTGGCCGCCGGCGACCTCGACTGGGATTACCTCTACCGGCTCGCGCGCCGCCACGCCGTGCTGCCGCTTCTCTACTGGCAACTCAACGCCACCGCCCCGCGCGAAGTCCCGCCCGCCCAACTCCGCCGGCTCCGAGACAACTTCCGCGAGCACACGGCGCGCAACCTCTACCTGACGGGCGAACTGGAGCGCGTCGTCGGCCTCTTCGAAGCGGCGGGCGTGCCGGTGATCCCTTACAAAGGGCCGGCGCTCGCCGCCTTCGCCTACCAGAACCTCGCGCTGCGCCGCTACGTTGACCTCGACATCCTCGTGCGGAAGGAGGACGTGCCGCGGGCCAAAGGGCTGCTCGCCGCGCGGGGGTTCAGCCCGCAGTGGCGGCTCACGCCGGCGCAGGAGCGCGTGCTGCTGCGCTCGCAGCACAACCTCCCTTTCACGCGCGAGGGCGGCAGGCTGGTCGTCGAGCTGCACTGGGAGTTCACGGCCCGGCGCTACGCCTCGCCGCAGGACGATTCCGTCTGGTCGCGGCTCGTCGCCGTGAAGCTGGGGGGGCGGGAAGTGAAGGGCCTCGGGGCCGAGGACTTGCTGCTCTCGCTCTGCGTCCACGGCACGAAGCACCTGTGGGAGCGGCTGGCGTGGATTTGCGACGTGGCCGAGTTGCTGAACTCGCACCCCCGGCTCGCCTGGCCTGCGGTCTGCGAGCGGGCGCGCGCGGCCGGGACGGAACGGATGCTTCTGCTCGGCCTCCGCCTCGCCCGCCGGCTGCTCGACGCCCGGCTGCCCGAAGAGATCGAAAGGCGGGTCGACGCGGAGCCTTCCGTCGGGCGGCTCGCGGAGGGGGTCGCCGCGCGCCTCTTCGACGGGCCGGAGCACCGCCCGGCCGGCCTCCTCACCAACATCGGCTTCAACCTGCTGGCCCGCCGCGGCCTCGCCGACCGGGTGCGTTATTTCAGCTTCATCTTCACGCCCACCGACGGCGACCTCGCCGTCCTCGCGCTGCCCCGAAACCTCTCCTTCTGCTACTACCTGCTGCGCCCCTTCCGGCTCCTCCTGAAGGGCGACGCCGGGCATTGAGGCCGACCGCCGGGGCCGTCGCCGCAGTCCCCGCGCGCCGCCAGTCGGCTGTGAGACGGGTGAGCCTTAAAATTACTGAACAAGCCGTTTAGGTGAATGTGCAACCGGCGACTTGCGTTGACGGGTAGTTTTTATTTATGTTAGTTTCCGCTTGAAAGCTTCAAGCACCTGCCGGTTCACCGGCGGCTTCTGCTTTAACTTCGAACACAGTCCACACTCATCTCTCCGAGCCGGCGGGCCGGGCGTTCATACCACTGCGGTTCTCAAGAGGTTTTTCGACTCGATGACACAGGACAGGATTAGCAGCCGGCGGCGCTGGCTTCTGGTTTTCGGGCTAGCGGGCGCGTTGCCGGCCGCGCCGCTCGCCGTCGCCGCCGCCCCGCGGGGCGCGCGTCTCCTCGCC
>JALZHT010000392.1 GCA_030860645.1 Acidobacteriota bacterium | reverse complement strand
GCCCCGACGCCGTCTCCCAATCGCCAGGCAAAAATCTAAAAGCAAAGATCCGTCCGGCTGCCTTCTTCATAAGACGTAGCGGCTGAGGTCCTGGTTCTTGACGATGTCGGCGAGCGAGCGGTTGACGTAGTCGGCGTCGATGAGCTGGCGCTTGGGTTCGAGGTCGGGGCCGGCGAAGCTGATCTCGTCGAGGACGCGCTCCATGATGGTGTGGAGGCGGCGGGCGCCGATGTCCTCGGTCTGCTCGTTGACCTGGACGGAGAAGCGGGCGACGGCGTCGACGGCGTCGTCGGTGAAGTCGAGTTCGATGCCCTCGGTCTCCAGAAGCGCCTTGTACTGCTTGAGCAGGGAGTTCTTCGGCTCGGTGAGGATGCGCTTGAAGTCTTCGAGCGTGAGCGAGTCGAGTTCGACGCGGATGGGGAAGCGGCCCTGCATCTCGGGGATCAAGTCCGAGGGCTTCGAGACGTGGAAGGCGCCGGCGGCGATGAAGAGGATGTGGTCGGTCTTGACCATGCCGTAGCGGGTGTTGACGGTCGTGCCCTCGACGATGGGCAGGAGGTCGCGCTGGACGCCCTCGCGCGAGACGTCCGGCCCGTGCCCCGACTCGCGGCCGGCGATCTTGTCGAGTTCGTCGAGGAAGATGATGGCCGAGGACTCGACCCGTTCGAGCGCGGCGCGGGCGACCGCGTCCATGTCGATGAGGCGCTCCTCCTCCTCCTGCATGAGGTACTCCATGGCCTCGTCGACGCGCATCCGCTGGCGCTTGGTGCGGCCCTGGAAGAGGTTGCCGAGCATGTCCTTCATGTTGATGCCCATCTCCTCGACGCCCTGCGGGCCGGCGACCTCGATGGTCGGAAAATTCTTCTCGCGCACCTCCATCTCGACGAGGCGGTTGTCGAGTTTCCCTTCGCGCAACTGCGCGCGCAGCTTCTCGCGCGTCTTCTGGAACTGGTCGTCGCGCTCGGCGGGCCGGCCGGGGCCGTCCTCGCCGGCGGGGGCGTCGTCGCCCTCGGCGTCGAAGGGGTAGTAGTGGGCGGAGGGGCGCGGCGGGAGGAGGAGGTCGAGGACGCGCTCCTCGGCGTTGAGTTCGGCCTTGTCCGAGACCTCCTCGATCTTCTCGGCGCGCACCATGTCGACGGCGATCTCGCAGAGGTCGCGGATCATGCTCTCGACGTCGCGGCCGACGTAGCCGACCTCGGTGAACTTCGAGGCCTCGACCTTGAGGAAGGGCGAGTTGGACATGCGCGCGAGGCGGCGGGCGATCTCGGTCTTGCCGACGCCGGTCGAGCCGATCATGATGATGTTCTTGGGCATCACGTCGGCGGCCATCTCGGGCGGGAGCTTCTGGCGGCGGACGCGGTTGCGCAGCGCGACGGCGACGGCGCGCTTGGCGGCGTGCTGGCCGACGACGTGCTTGTCGAGCTGGGCGACGATCTGGCGCGGCGTCATCTCGTCGAGCCGCGCTTCCTCGTCCACTTCACCTGAGAGATAAATCACCATAAGGGCGGGGCCGCGGGGGCCTTCGGGCGCGGGCCGGCGCGGCCCCCTCCTAGAGTTCTTCGACGACGATGTTCGTGTTCGAGTAGATGCAGATTTCGCCGGCGATGCGCAGGGCCGCGACGGCCACCTCGCGGGCGGTCATCTCCGTGTTTTCGAGCAGGGCGCGGGCGGCGGCCAGGGCGTAGGGGCCGCCCGAGCCGATGGCGAGCGCGCCGCCGTCGGGGGCGATCACGTCGCCGTTGCCCGAGAGGAGGAAGGAGTGGCGCTCGTCGGCGACGATGACGAGGGCTTCGAGGTGGCGCAGGACTTTGTCGGTGCGCCACTCCTTGCTGAGCTCCTCGACGGAGCGCTGGAGGTTGCCGCGGAACTGTTCGAGCTTGCCCTCGAAGCGGGAGAGCAGCGAGAGGGCGTCGGCGCTGGCGCCGGCGAAGCCGACCAGGATTTTGTCGTTGTAGAAGCGGCGCACCTTGCGCGCGCCGCTCTTCATGACGGTGTCGCCCATCGTGACCTGGCCGTCGCCGGCCATCGCCACCTGCCCCTCGCGCCGGACGAGCAGGACGGTCGTGCTGCGTGTCTGTGTGTGGTGACGGCTCATCGTGGAAAGGGCACTATAGGAACTGGCGCGAAGGGAAGTCAAGCGGGGCCGCCCGGGGCGGCGCGCGCCGGACACGCCAAAAAAATTACGGTATGATGAAGGCGGCGGGGAGTGTAGAGGATGAAGAGTGGAAGGCCCCTGATCGGGATCACGATGCGCCACGAGCTGGAGACCGAGAGGTTCTACCTGGCGCGCCACTACGGCGACGCGGTCGAGGCGGCGGGCGGCGCGCCCGTACACCTCTCTCTCATCCCGCGCCGGGATTACGTCGCGTCGGTCGTGGACAGACTCGACGGCGTGTTGCTGCCGGGCAGCGCGTCGGACGTAGACCCCTCGCGCTACGGCCGCGAGCCGCACCGGCGGCTCGGGAGCGTCCACCCCTTGCGCGACGAGACGGAGGCGCTGGTGCTTGAGGCCGCCGAGGAGAGAGGGCTGCCGCTGCTCGCCATCTGCTACGGGATGCAGGCCTGGAACGTCGCGCGCGGCGGGACGCTCATCCAGGACATCGCCTCCGAACTGCCCGGCGCGATCAAGCACGAACAGGGCGCGCCGCGCGAAAGGCCCTCGCACCGCGTGAGGCTCCAGCCCGGGAGCCTCGTCGAGGAGCTGGCGGCCGGGGAGAGCCTGCTGGTTAATAGCCATCACCACCAGGCCCTGGAACTTCTGGGGAGGGATTTACGCGCGACGGCCTGGACGGCGGACGGCCTCGTCGAGGCGATCGAGGACGCGGGGGGCGTGCGCTGGGCGTTGGGCGTACAGTGGCACCCCGAGCTGGGCTGGGAGCGCGACGACTTCTCACGCGCCCTCTTCCAAGCCTTCGTCGGTGCCGCCGGCGCCCACGCGACCGAAGGCCGTGAGGTGAGCCACCGCGGGGCGGGGCGCGGCTGAGGTTCCCCGTCCGATAACGCCGGAGGGGGCCGTGAGCTTTCAGGACAAATGAAGTGTGGCGGTGTGGGGGATTGGATTTCGTATCGGGGAAACGGATTGATCCGTCCGGGAGTGCGGAGCCTTCGGGCGAGCCACGCGCAGTTCAGCGAAGGCCAGAAAGATGAGTCGGGGCGGGGAGGTCGAGGGTTCGGGGCCGTGCGGGGCCGGGGTTGACGAATTGTCGGCGATGAATTTAGAAGTTGATCTCGATCTGGAGGGGCGTGTGGCCGTCGTCTCGGGCGGTTCGCGCGGGATCGGGCGCGCGACCGCTTTACGGCTCGCGGAGGCCGGGGCCCACGTCGTCATCAATTACCTCAGGGACGGGGAGGCGGCCGGGGAGACCGCGCGGAGAGTCGAGGAGGCGGGGGCGAGGGCTTTAGTGGTCAAAGCCGACGTCTCGCGCACGGAGGAGGCCGGGGAGGTCGTGCGGGCGACGAGGGAGGCTTTCGGCCGGCTCGACGTACTCGTCTGCAACGCGGGAATTTGGGAAGGGGCCGCCATCGAAGAGATGTCCGAGGGGCTTTGGGGGCGGGTCGTCGACACGAATCTGAAGGGGACTTGGGCCTTGTGCCGCGCGGCGGTGCCGGAGTTGAAGCGGGCGGGTTTCGGGCGGGTCGTGATCGTCAGCTCGACGGCGGGGCAGAGGGGGGAGGCTTTCTATTCGGGCTACGCCGCTGCGAAGGGCGGGCAGATCGCCTTCACCAAATCTCTGGCGGCGGAACTGGCCCCGCACGGCATCAACGTGAACGCGGTCGCGCCAGGTTGGGTGGAGACGGAGATGACGGCGCGTGTGTTTGCAGGCCGGACGGCCCGGGCGGAAATTGAAGGCGCGATCCCTCTGGGGCGGGTCGCCTCGGCGGACGAAGTGGCGCTCCCGATCCTCTTCCTCTGTAGCGGCTGGGCGCGACACGTGACCGGGGAAGTGCTCAACGTGAACGGCGGCTCGGTTCTCTGCGGCTAGGAGCACCCTTGCCGTCCTAGTGGTTTAGGTGGGCGGGGCGTTGATTTTACCTTTAAGCTTTTAGGTGAGGCGAGGGGATTCGTCAGCCCGCGCGGCGGCGACGGAGACCACCCCCGC
>JALZHT010000391.1 GCA_030860645.1 Acidobacteriota bacterium | reverse complement strand
GGCCTCGTCCGCGCGGACGTGGCGGTTGCGGCGGCGGGCGCGCCGCTGCTGAAGGGGCCGCCGCCCGCGCCGTCGAGCACGGTGGCGGGGACGACCTTCGCGTGGTCGGGCGGGCTGGTGCAGCGCTGGAACGTCGTCAGCGGCGGCGAGCTGATCACGACCACGCAGGGCGTCTACCTCGCCGACGGCATCTCGCTCGCCGAGGGCGTGACGCTCTCGGAGGGGGTGACGCTCTCGGAGAGCGTCCCGCGCATAGACGGCGCGCTGCTCTCGCGCGGGGTGCTGTTGAGCGACGGGGTCTTGTTGTCGGACGGCCTGCTCATCACGAAGGGGGCGCTGGTTTTGAGCGGCGTGGTGCTGGCCGACGGGGTCATCCTCGCCAACCACCTGCCGCTGGCCGACGGCCGCGTCGCCTCCGACTCAATGCACGGGGAATCGGCCCCCTTGAAGGGCCTCTCGGCCTTGCTCTCCGGAGACGCCGGCGGCGCGATGTCCCTCGTCGCCGATGACTTGGATTGGTGAGGGTGCGTGTGATGGCGTTTCGCGAATGAACCTGGGGGGTTGCGCGATGGCTCTAGGGGCGGGGCTTGTCCCTGCCCGCTCAAGACTGACGAGACCTCAACGCTGAATGAATCGAGCCTCGGCGGGCGGGACAAGCCCCGCCCCGACAGCGTTGTCTGCCGCCGAGTTTTTATCGGGCGCTCGGAGGCCGGGCGGTCACATCTATGCCAAGTTGACAGTCTCGCCGTCAGACTGACCTGACATTGCCGGCTCTGCCCTCTCGAAAAACCCGATTTCGCTGGGAATTTTGCCGCCGCGGGGGCGGCACGGGCCTTGCCCTGTCTCCGCGTGCCCGCCGTCCGCGCCCCCCTCATGCGGGTCCAAAGTTCACCGAGTTCACGTCCCGTGTCCGCGTAACCGATGCACGCAACCACACCACACCGCCTGGCGAGACCCTACATGTGGCTGATCATCGCCCTGGGGGGCGTGGCCTGCCTCTACACCCTCAGCCGGATTGACTACGAGGGCCTCGGCCTCCGCTTCCTGCTCCTCAGCCTGATGACGCTGACCTTCGGTTCGCGCGTCGTCGTCCGCATCCCGCGCGTGTGCAGCGAAATCTCGGTCGCCGACACCTTCATGTTCCTCAGCCTGCTCCTCTTCGACGGGGACGCGGCCGTCCTGCTCGCCGCCGGCGACGCCTTCTGCACCTCGCTGCGCGTCACGAAGAAGAAGCTGACCGTCGCCTTCAACGTCGGCGTCTACATCTGCTCGACCTTCCTCACGGTCTGCGTGCTGCGGCTCGTCTTCGGCAACATCGCCGAGCTGTCGCGCCCCGGCTACCACTCGCGCTACCTCGTCGCCGTCTGCCTGATGGCGCTCGTCCAGTACGTCTTCAACTCCGGGATGGTGGCGACGGTCGTGGCCCTCAAGGCGGGGCGGCCGATCTGGCAGATGTGGCGGCAGAACTTCCTCTGGACTTCGCTGACCTACTTCGCCGGGGCCTCGGCCGCCGGCATCATCGCCAAGCTCGGGGCCATCTTCGGCATCTACGCGCTGATCGCCACCGCCCCGATCATCCTCATCGTCTACTTCACCTACGTCACCTACCTCAAGAACGTCGAGGCCTCGACGCGGCAGGCCGAGCTGGCCCGCGAGCACGCCCTCGAAGTGCAGCAGCACATGGAGGCGCTGCGCGAATCGGAGGAGCGCTTCCGCAGCGCCTTCGACTACGCGACCATCGGCATGGCCGTCGTCTCGACCGAGGGGCGCTGGGTGCAGGTCAACCACTCGCTCTGCGACATCTTCGGCTACCCGGAGCAGGAGCTGCTCGGCGAAGACTTCCGCCGCTTCACCCACGGGCACGACCTGGCGAGCGCCGACGAGCAGTTCCAGCAGCTCGTGCGCGGCCGCATCTCCTCGCACCAGACCGAGGTGCGCTACCTCCACCGGCAAGGGCGCGAAGTGTGGGCGCATCTCGGAATGTCGGTCGTGCGCGACGCCCAGGGGCACTCGCTCCACGTCATCTTCCAGATACAGGACATCACCGACCGCAAGCGCGCCGAGGAGCAGCTCCTGCACGACGCCTTCCACGACGCGCTGACGGGGCTGCCCAACCGCGCCCTCTTCATGGATCACGTGAAGATGGCGATCCAGCGCTCGCGCCGCTCGGGCGGCCGCCTCTTCGCCGCCCTCTTCCTCGACCTCGACCGCTTCAAGATCATCAACGACAGCCTGGGCCACATGGTCGGCGACCAGCTCCTCGTCGGCCTCGCGCGCCGCCTCGAAGCGTGCCTCCGGCCGGGCGACACCGTGGCCCGGCTCGGCGGCGACGAGTTCGTCATCCTGCTCGAAGAGCTGACCGGCGCGGAGGACGTCATCGAGGTCGCCCGCCGCGTCCAGGAGGCCGTCTCGCAGCCCTTCCAGATCGGCGGCCACGAGGTCTTCACCACCGCCTCCATCGGCATCGCGCTCTCGACCTCGGGCTACGAGCGCGCCGAGGAAATCCTGCGCGACGCCGACACGGCCATGTACCGCGCCAAGATGCTCGGCAAGAAGCGGCACGTCATCTTCGACCAGGCGATGCACGACCGCGCCATGCAGCTCCTCCAACTGGAGACCGACCTGCGCCGCGCCATCGACCGCCGGGAGTTCTTCCTCCAGTACCAGCCCATCGTCTCGCTCGCGACGGGCCGGATTTGCAGCTTCGAGGCGCTGGTGCGCTGGCAGCACCCCGAGCGCGGGCTGATCTCGCCGGCCGACTTCGTCCCGCTGGCCGAGGAGACCGGCCTCATCATCCCGCTGGGCCAGTGGGTGCTCGGCGAGGCCAGCCGGCAGATGCGCGACTGGCAGTTGCGCGGCCGCATCGAGGGCCGCGTCACGATGAGCGTCAACCTCTCCAGCCGCCAGTTCTCGCAGGCCGACCTGACCGAGCAGGTCGCCGGCGCGCTGCGCGAGAGCGGGCTCTCGCCCGACTGCCTCAAGCTGGAGATCACCGAGAGCATGGTGATGGAGAACATCGACACGGCCATCGAGATGCTCGGGCAACTGCGCGACCTCGGCGTCGAGATCAGCATTGACGACTTCGGCACCGGCTACTCCAGCCTCTCTTACCTGCACCGCTTCCCCATCAACACCCTGAAGATTGACCGCTCCTTCGTCACGCGGATGACCGACAACGCCGAGAACGCCGAGATCGTCCGCACGATCATGACGCTGGCGCGCAGCCTCCAGATGGATGTCGTCGCCGAGGGCGTCGAGACGACGGCGCAGCTCATGCAACTGCGCGGCCTCGAATGCGACTACGCGCAGGGCTACCTGTTCTCGAAGCCGGTGGGCGGCGAGCGGGCGCTGGAGTTGCTGCGCGAAAACGAGTTCCCGGCGCTGCTGGGCGGGCAAGAGGAGGAGTCGCGGCGCGTGCTCGCCGCGTGAAAAAGAGCATGGCGGCCTCACTCACATACACGGACGGTGAGCCGGCGCGCGGCGCGCGCGCCCGCGAGATCGAGACCTCACGGCTGCGGCTGCGGCCCTTCATGCTCGACGACCTCGACGAGATGTCGCGCATCACGGCCGACGCCGAGGTGATGCGCCACATCGGCGACGGGCGGGCGCTCACGCGCGAGGAGACCGAGCGCCACCTCCTGACCATCATCGAAGCCTTCCGCCGGCGCGGCTACGGGCGCTGGGCGCTCGTCGAGAAGGCGGGCGGCGCGCTGCTCGGCTACTGCGGGCTGACCATCCCGCGCGAGTCGCCGGGCGTCGAACTGGTCTACCTGATCGCGCGGTGGGCCTGGGGGCGCGGGCTGGCGACCGAAGCCTCGGCGGCCTGCGTGCGCTACGGCTTCGAGGAGTTGGGGCTGGAGCGCATCTACGCCCTGACGATGCCGGGCAACCTGCGCTCGCGCCGGGTGCTGGAGCGGGTCGGCATGAAATTCCTGCGCGACGACTGCTACTTCGGCTACGACTGCGTCTGCTACGCCCTCGCGCGCGACGAGTGGCGGCGCGAGGCCACGATGTACCGGCTGCACCGCGCGGCGGACTGAAGTTTCGGGCTCCGAGTTACAGACAGAGCCGCGGGCGGTAGCGGGCGGGTCGGACGTTGACGAA
>JALZHT010000390.1 GCA_030860645.1 Acidobacteriota bacterium | reverse complement strand
GTCTTCTTCTCCTCGTGCACCTGGAACTCTTCGCCGCGCGTCGGCAAGTCCTTGACGAGCGCGCGGCGCGCGGCGTCGGTCGCCTTGCCGCCCTCGACGCGGTAGGTGTCGACGCGCGCGTGCCAGCGCCGGGCGGCGTCGCAGAAGGGGCAGCGCGGGTTCTTCTCTTCGGCGGTCTTAAAAAAGGGGCGCTGCGGCTCGCGCGCCGTCAGCTCCGCGACGGTCGGCGCGTAGCGGCGGATTTCGGCGTGGGCCGCGCGCGGCGCGAGGCCGAGCTGTCTGGTGAAGAGGCGGAAGACGCACCCCAGGCAGAGCGTCGTCGAGTGCTTCGTGACCGCGCCCGGCGGGAACGCGCCGAAGTCGAGCACGTCGGCCTTCGCCTTCGCGGCGCGCGCCGCGCCCTGAGCTTTGGCCGCGCCCTTCTGCGCCGCCTTCTGCGCCGCGCGCGGCGCGGCCTTCTTGGCCGCTTTCCTCGTCACTTTCTTCGCGGCCTTCTGCGTCGTCTTCTTTACTGTTTTCTTCGTCGCGGCCATCACTCACGAGAAACGGTGAACGCGGGACGCCGAACGATGAACTGAAATCAAGCCTTCTTCAGTTCATCGTTCCGCGTTCATCGTTAATTCCCCTGTCGTTAGTTCGACGCGATGGAGACGAGGGCGGGCGCTTCGGGCGCGTCGGCGTGGCCGAGCGCGGCGTCGAGTTCGGCCGCCACGTCGCCGGTCGCGGCGCGGAGGTTACGGAAGTCGAAGAGGCGCGGGTCTAAGAGGTGCGACGGGACGGCGTTCGTGAGCGCCGTCAGGAGCGAGGCGCGGACGTTGGGAATCTCCCGCTCAAGCTCCGCGATGAGCCGCTTGACGCGGGCGCGCTTGAGGTTCGCCTGCGAGCCGCAGAGGTCGCAGGGGATGATGGGGAAGTCCCTCTCGGCGGCGTACTGCGCGACCTCCGACTCGCGGCAGTAGGCGAGCGGCCGGATGACGGTGTTGCGCCCGTCGTCCGAGCGCAGCACCGGCGGCATCGCCTTGAGCTGACCGACGAAGAGGACGTTGAGGAGGAAGGTCGCGATGATGTCGTCGGCGTGGTGGCCGAGCGCGACCTTCGTGCAGCCCTCCTCCCGCGCCGTCTGGTAGAGGATGCCGCGGCGCAGGCGCGCGCAGACCGAGCAGTAAGTCTTGCCCTCGGGGACGAGCCGCTTGACGACCGAGTAGGTGTCGCGCACGACGACGCGGTAGGGCACGCCGCGTGATTCGAGGTAGGCCGGCAGCACGTCCGCGGGGAAGTTGGGCTGCCGCTGGTCGAGGTTGACGGCGAGCAGGTCGAAGCGGACGGGCGCGCGCTTCTGCACGTCGAGCAGGAGGTCGAGCATCGTGTAGCTGTCCTTGCCGCCCGAGAGGCAGACCATCACGCGGTCGCCGTCCTCGATCATGTGGAAGTCCTTGATCGCCTCGCCCATCTGGCGCAGCAGCTTCGTCTTGATCCGGCTCTCGACAAACATCCTTCTTCGGGGCCCGCCCTTTCGTCATCCGTCGGCCCCTGAATTTGTAAGCCATCGCCGGGTGATATGCAACCGCCGGCCCTTTTTTTCAGCGGGGCGCGGGCGGCCCCGGAAGGATTATCCAAAAATCGGGAATGTGGTAGGATACCGCCCGCTCTTCACCCCTGCCAGTCTTACCCAGCCTCATCCTCGCGGAATCACCAAGCGGGCAGTACTGCGTTGCGAAAGGTAGTTTCCATCACCCCGGGAGAGATTACTGATGCGAACAACACGGGCGCGGCGATCACGCGGCTGCGCATCCGCGTCGCCGACCTCACGACCTTCCCGGCCCCGTCCGGCATCGCCGACCTGCGGCCGCGCACCTCGACAGACCTCACCAACGTGACGGTCGACCGCGCGCCCTGCGGCACGGGCACGAGCGTGGTCGTCGTGAGGGGTTCGACCCTGGAGCAGCCGCCCAGCCAGCCCAACGGCGGCGGCTTCAACTCCTCGATGTCGGTCGCCATCCCGGGCGGCTCGCTCGCCAACGGCGCTTCCATCAACGTGCGCTTCCTGCTCGGCCTTCAGCAGGTCGGCACCTTTAAGTTTTTAGTGAACGTCGAAGCCCTGCCGTGAGCCGGAAGGGCGGAGGGGAAAAGGGAAGAGGGGAAAAGGGAGGGGCGAGTCCTCTCCCTTTTCCCCTCTCCCCCTTTCGCCCTCCTCAGAGGTGTCGGCGGAAGAATTCGACGGTGCGCCGCCAAGCGTCGGCGGCGGCCTCGGGGTCGTAGACTTCGGGGCGCGTGTCGTTGAAGAAGGCGTGGTCGGTGCCGGGGTAGATGTGCATCTCGACCGCCTTGCCGCGCTCCCTGAGTTTGGCTTCGAGGTCGCGCACGGCCTCCGGCGGCACGAACTGGTCGCGCTCGGCGTAGAGGCCGAGGACGGGCGCGCGCAGGTTGTCCAGGTCGGGCTCGACCTTCGGGTGGATGCCGTAGAAGACGACGCACGCCCCGACCCGCTCGTTCTTCGAGGCCGCGTAGAGCGAGAGCACGCCGCCCATGCAGAAGCCGACCGTGCCGACGCGCTCGCCCTCCGCCGCCTCGTGGGCGAGCAGGTACTCGACGGCGCCGCGCAAGTCTTTCTCCGTCCGCCCGATGTCGAGGGCCATCATCAGCTTGCCGGCCTCGTCGGGCGAGCGGGCGGTCTCGCCGTGGTAGAGGTCGGGGGCGAGCGCGACGAAGCCCTCGCGCGCGAAGCGGTCGGCCACGTCGCGGACGTGCGGGACGAGGCCCCACCACTCCTGGAGGACGATCACGCCCGGCCCCCTCCCGCCCTCGGGAATCGAGAGGTAGCCGCGCGCGCGCCCGCCGTTACTCCGGAACTCGATCATCTCCCCGGCCATACGGAACCCTCCTGCGAAGTGAAGTGCCTGAATGGTAAATGAAAAAGCCGTGAATCGTAAATCGTGAATCGTCAATCGAATCTGCTCTCGCGGCGGGGGCGGTTAAAGCTCAAGGCCGGGGGCTCAGGCAGGGTTCACGATTTAGGATGCACGATTCACGGCTTTTGCCTATTCAGTTTACTTGTCACGGCTTTTGAATTATCATCGCCCGCGCTTGAGGGGCCGGCCGGCCCCCCCGCCACCGGGCGGTCTCGGAGACCGAAACTCTCCTTCATACGGCTTTCATGTCACGTCAGGCGCCGCGGCGCGCGCGCGTCTTCGGGGCCGGGCGCGGGGGCCGGAGCGTCCCCCGCCGCGGCCGCACCCACGAAGTCTTTCAGGGAGAATGCGAAATGTTTAGACCGGGAAGAAATCCGAAGGATCAGACCCACGCCGACGACACGGCCGACCACACCCCGCAGGCCCCGGCCTACGGCGGCGGCCACAACGCCACGCCCTCCCCCGCCTCGACCTCGGCCCCGGCCGGCGGCGGCACCGTCACGGAAGCCTACCAGCAGTCCGTGCACACGCCGACCGCCTCGCGCGCCATCACCGAGAGCGAGTCGCTGGCGCGCGACATCAAGGAGGGGACGCTGACCGGCTTCGTCGGCAACGGCACGACCCTCCAGGGCGAGGCCAGCTTCAAGGGCATGCTCCGCGTCGACGGCCACCTCTCAGGCCGCATCTCCTCCGAGGACGGCACCCTCATCGTCTCGACCAACGGGCAGGTGGACGCCAACATCGAGGTCGCCGTGGCGCAGATTTACGGCACCGTCAACGGCGACATCACGGCCACCAAGCGCATCGAGATGGGCCGCGTCGCCAAAGTCAACGGCAACATCCTGACTCCGTCGCTAGTCATCGAGAACGGCGCGCTCTTCGAAGGCAGTTGCCGGATGGTGCAGCAGAAGGAGGCCGCCGACAAGCGCGACCGCAAGGACGCGACCGGCTCCACCACTTCGACGGCCTCCGCCTCGGCCGCCTCGACGGCCACCGCCTCGGCGGCGCCTCCCACGTCGCCCACGTCCTCCTCGTCCTACGGCAAGTCTTCAACCGCCCGCGAGACGCCCGCCGACAAGTCCGCCGAGGTCACGGACGCGACCGGCAGCGCCGCGAGTTGAGGCGAATAAAAACAGAGCCGAAAAAAAGTTTCGGGTCGCGAGTTTCGGGTTTCGAGTTAAAACAACCGCCTTTGTTTTAACT
>JALZHT010000389.1 GCA_030860645.1 Acidobacteriota bacterium | reverse complement strand
TGCGTTTGGGCAGCCGCGACGGCTACGCCGAACTCTCCGTCGCCGACACGGGGCGCGGCATCGCGCCGGGGTTCCTCCCGCACGTCTTCGAGCGCTTCCGCCAGGCCGACGGGGCCATCACGCGCGAGCACGGCGGCCTCGGCCTCGGGCTTGCCATCGTCCGCCACCTCGTCGAGCTGCACGGCGGCCGCGTCCGCGCCGAATCGGAAGGCCCCGGCCGCGGCGCGACCTTCACCGTCAGACTCCCCCTATTGCGGAATGCGGATTCCGGATCGCGGAATGAAGAAGAGGGCGACGCTGCCGCGGGCGACCAACCCGCGACCCGCAACCCGCAACCCGCAACGCTCTCGGGTCTGCACGTCCTCGTCGTCGAGGACGACGAAGACTCGCGGGCGCTGATCGCGGCGGTGCTCGAAGGCGGCGGGGCGCGCGTCACGGCCGCCGCGTCGGCCGCGGCGGGCTTGGAACTGCTCCGGCGGTTGAGGCCGGACGTGCTCGTCGCCGACATCGGCATGGCGGGCGAGGACGGCTACGAACTGCTGCGCCGCGTGCGCGCCCTCGACCCGTCCGAAGGCGGCGCGACGCCCGCCGCCGCCCTCACCGCCTACGCCCGCCCCGAAGACCGCGCCCAGGCCCTCGCCGCCGGCTTCCAACTCCACATCCCCAAGCCCGTCATCCCCTCGGCGCTGACGGGAGCTATCGCCAGCCTCTCGGGAAGGCAAGAGTAGAAAGGCGAGGGAGAACCGTCGAAGGGCGTTTTTCTCCCCGCCGCCTTTGGCCTTACAGTGCTTCTGCCTTTATGCTATGGCGGCCCGCGGACACACTTTCCCCGGCGGGCGCACATCGCAGAGGCAAGAACCCGACGACTCTTTCCCGTCCGACCGTTATGAAAAGAAAACTCTTCCTCGCCGCCTCGGTCGCGGCGGTCGCGGTCTTGGCCGCCGCGGGCTGGTCTTCGCTGGCGCACGAGGGCGAGCACCACAGCCCCGGCGGCAACGGCCAGCCCGGCAACCAACCGCTCACGGCGATGGGCCTCACGCCCTGCGTGGGCGGCATGGCGGGCACGTTCCCCTGCCGCAACATAGACCTCGCCTCGTTCCTCCCGCTCGAAGACATCGGCGGCGGCACGGCCAACGACGTGTGGGGCTGGACCGACCCGCAGACCGGCAAGGAGTACGCGCTGCTCGGGCGCTCCAGCGGCGTCTCCTTCGTTGACATCAGCAACCCCGAACAGCCCGTCTACCTCGGCAACCTCCCGACGCACACGGTCAACTCGCTCTGGCGCGGCCTCAAGGTCTACCGCGACCACGTCTTCGTCGTCAGCGAGGCGGCCGACCACGGCATGCAGGTCTTCGACCTCCGCCGCCTGCGCAACGTCGCCGCGCCGCCCGCGACCTTCGCCGCCACCCGCCACTACGACGGCTTCGGCAGCGCGCACACCCTCGCCGTCAACGAGGCGACCGGCTTCGCCTACGCCGCCGGGAGCCGCCCCGGCGCGGGCAAGACCGCGGGCCAGGACACGTGCAGCGAGGCGCGCGGCCTCCACGTCGTTGACATCCGCGACCCGGCCGCCCCGGCCTTCGCCGGCTGCGTCGACTCGGACGGCTACACGCACGAGACGCAGTGCGTCGTCTACCGCGGCCCCGACGCCGCCCACCGCGACCGCGAAATCTGCTTCAACTCGAACGAGGACACGCTCACCATCGTTGACGTGACGGACAAGCAAAGCCCCGCGCAACTCTCGCGCACGACCTACGAGGGGCGCGGCTACACGCACCAGGGCTGGCTCACCGAAGACCACGCGCACTTCATCCTCGACGACGAGCTGGACGAGCAGCGCCAGCACGTCAACACGCGCACCTTCGTCTGGGACGTGTCCGACCTCGACGCGCCGCGCGTCCGCGGCATGTACCTGGGCGCGACCACCTCCATTGACCACAACCTCTACGTGCGCGGCCGCTACGCCTTCGAGTCGAACTACCGCAGCGGCCTCCGCGTCATAGACCTGCGCGGCGTCTCGACGGCCGCCCTCGCCGAGGCCGCCTTCTTCGACGTGTACCCGACCGACGACCAGCCGCTGTTCAACGGCACGTGGAGCAACTACCCCTTCTTCGGGAGCGGCGTCGTCGTCGCCAGCGGCATCGAGCAGGGGCTGTTCGTGCTCCGGCCCCGCGTGGGCCTGCCCGCGGGCATTGACTACTCGCCCTTCTTCGTCCGCCAGCACTACCTCGACTTCCTCGGCCGCGAGCCGGACGAGGCGGGGCGCGCCTTCTGGTCGTTCGACATTGACCAGTGCTGGAACGACCCGCAGTGCCAGCAGGTCAAGCGCGTCAACGTCTCGGCCGCGTTCTATTTGTCGATTGAATTTCAGGAGACGGGCTACCTCGCCTACCGCGCGCACAAGGCCGCCTTCGGCGACCTGCCCGGAAGGCCCGTCCCCGTCCGCCGCGAGACGTTCGTGCCGGAGACGCAGCAACTCGCCTCGGGCGTCGTGGTCGGCGTCGGCGACTGGCAGGCGCGGCTCGAAGCGAACAAGACGGCCTACCTGCGCGGGATGGTCACGTCGGCGCGCTTCCGCGCGGCCTACCCCGCCGGACTGACGCCCGCGCGGTTCGTCGCCGCCCTCGACGCCAACACGGGCGACTCCCTCACGGCGGCCGAGGAGGCCGCGCTCGCCGACCAGCTCGCCCGAAACAACACGGACGACGGCCGCGCCCTCGTCCTCCGGCGCGTGGCCGAGAACGCCGAGTTCTCGCGCCGCGAGTTCCGCAAGGCTTTCGTCCTCATGCAATACTTCGGCTACCTCCGCCGCAACCCCGACGACGCCCCCGACTCCGACTTCGCGGGCTACAACTTCTGGCTCGGCAAGCTCAACGACCACAACGGCGACTTCGCCCGCGCCGAGATGGTCAGGGCCTTCATCGAGTCCATCGAGTACCGCCGAAGGTTCGGGCAATAGAGTTGCGAGTTCAGGGATTTTAGATTTTTGATTTTCGATTGACGGGTAAAGCGGCCGCCTCCCCTTTCAATCGCCAATCAAAAATCAAAAATCTAAAATGCCTTTAACTCCCCGCGGGTTGCGCCGGACAACCTTTTCGGTGGATAACAATACCAACCCCTGTACCCCCGGGTGACAAACCGAAAGCGCCGGCCGCCCCCTCTCTCCCGCGGCCGCGGGCGCTGACTGAGCGAAGAGGGAGGGAGAAGTTCGCCAAATGTTTTCACACCGGATTCTTAAAACTGTAATCCTCGCCTGCGCGCTCGCCGCGCCGCAGGCCGCGCCCGCGCAGCAGGGCTTCATCCGCTACGACCGCTTCGAGTCGGAGCGCTCGGACAAGTTGACGGGCGGGCGCATCGAGCGGGCCGAGTTCGAGCCGAACCAGCCCGACATCCGCCTCACGCTCAACGTCCCCTCGTTCCGCCTCACGCTCTGGCAGAACGGCAAGGAGGTGAAGTCTTACTCGGTCGGCGTCGGGAAGAAGGACTACCCGATTTACATCGGCGAGCGCGAGGCGACCGAGGTCATCTGGAACCCGGCGTGGATTCCGCCGTCGAGCGACTGGGTGCGCGGCCGCAAGGGCGTGCGCCCCGGCGAGGTCATCAAGGCGTCCGACCCGCGCAACCCGCTCGGCAAGGTGAAAATCCCCCTCGGCGACGCTTACCTCATCCACCAGGCGGCGGCCGCCTCAGACCTCGGCAACCTCGTCTCGCACGGCTGCGTCAGGATGCTGCGCGCCGACCTCTACGACCTCGCCGAGAAGATGAACGCCGCGCGCGGCTACCCCGTCGCGCCCAAGCGCATCGCCGCGGCGAAGCGTTCGAGCCGCCAGCTCGTCGCCGACCTCGGCGACCCCGTGCCCGTCGACATCAACTACGACACGCTCGTCGTCGAGGGCGGCGTGCTCCACATCTACCCGGACGTTTACGACCGCCGCACCAACACCGTCGCGCGACTGCGCGAGGAGCTGCGCGCGTCGGGCGTCGAAGAGGCCGGGCTTGACGACGACACGCTCCGACAGATGATCGAGAGCGTCACGCGCCGCACGCAGTTCGTCGTCGAGGTGCGCAGCATCGAGGAGGGCCGCGCCCTCAGCGACGGTCGCACCGTCCCCCTCCTCGGC
>JALZHT010000388.1 GCA_030860645.1 Acidobacteriota bacterium | reverse complement strand
GCCCTCCGCTTTCCGCCTCCCGCCTTCTTAACTGCCCGCCGCCTTCTGCCGGCTGCCTTCGATCTTCTCCATCCCGCCCATGTACGGCCTGAGTGCTTCGGGGATACGGACGGAGCCGTCCGGCTGCTGGTAGTTTTCGAGGATCGCGAGCCACGTGCGCCCGACGGCAAGCCCCGAGCCGTTGAGCGTGTGGACGTACTCCGGCTTCGAGCCGCCGCCGCGGCGGAAGCGGATCTGCGCGCGCCGCGCCTGGAATGACTCGAAGTTCGTGCACGAAGAGATTTCGCGGAACGTGTTCTGGCTCGGCAGCCAGACTTCAAGGTCGTAAGTCTTCGCCCCGGCGAATCCCAGGTCGCCCGTCGAGAGCGCGACGACCCGGTAGTGGAGGCCGAGCCGCTGCAAGATCGTCTCGGCGTCGCGCGTCAGCCCCTCCAGCTCGTCGTAGGAGTTCTCGGGGAGCGAGAGCTTGACCAACTCGACCTTGTTGAACTGGTGCTGGCGGATGACGCCGCGCGTGTCGCGCCCGTAGGAGCCGGCCTCGGAGCGGAAGCACGGCGTGTAGGAGACGAACTTCATCGGCAGCTCCGCCGCGTCCAGAATCTCCTCGCGGTGGATGTTCGTGACGGGGACTTCGGCGGTCGGGATGAGGTAGAGGCCGCGGTCGTCCTCCAGCCGGAAGAGGTCTTCCTCGAACTTCGGCAGTTGCGCCGTGCCGAAGAGCGCGTCGGCGTTGACGATGAAGGGCGGCAGCGTCTCCTCGTAGCCGTGCTCCGCGGTGTGCACGTCGAGCATGAAGTTGATGAGCGCGCGCTCCATGCGCGCCCCCGCGCCGCGCAGGATGGAGAAGCGCGCGGCGGCGATCTTCGCGGCGCGCTCCAGGTCGAGGATGCCGAGCCGCGTGCCGAGGTCGACGTGATCCTGCGGCTCGAAGTCGAAGCGCGGGGCCTCGCCCCACCGCCGCACTTCGCGGTTGGCGCTTTCGTCGCGCCCGACCGGCGCGGACTCGTGCGGGACGTTCGGAAGGGCTTCGAGGATTTCCCTCATATCCTTCTCGACTTTATCCCTTTGCTGGTCAGCTTCAGCGATGAGTTTTTTCAACGAACCTATTTCGATACGCAGCTTGAGAGCTTCGTTAGTCTTACCCTCTTTCATAAGCGCGCCAATTTGGCTGCTATATTCGTTGCGCTTAGTGTTCAATGAATCCGATTCGGCGATGATGCGCCGTCGCTCTTTATCAGCAAATGAGAAATTGTTGAGTGCCTTAAACATCTCGTCTGGTGCGCCACGAGCTTCGAGCGCTTGAAAAACTTTATCGAAGTTTTCGCGAACGTAGTTTAAATCGAGCATTTGCCGCCGCCCTTCTGCGTGTGGTATCAGTTTAGACTTTCGACAGCCTTCAGTTAAAAACGCCAAGCTAACGGACGCCGCGCGGGGCTGTCAAGACGACCTAGAATTTGCGATTTTAGATTTTTGATTGGCGATTGGAAGCCCGCCGTTGCCGAGTTTCAATCCTGCCTTTACCGGCGGCTGACGACCAAGTCGCGAATCAACAATCTAAAATCAAAAATCAAAAATTCCTTATGCCCCAGAAGATTCGCAAGGCGGTGTTCCCGGCGGCGGGCCTCGGCACGCGGTTTTTGCCCGCGACGAAGGCGTCGCCGAAGGAGATGCTGCCGCTCGTTGACAAGCCGCTCATCCAGTACGCCGTCGAGGAAGCGGTCGCCTCCGGCGTCGACTCCGTCATCATCGTCACCGGGCGCGGCAAGACCGCCATCGAAGACCACTTCGACATTTCGCAGGAGCTGGAGAGCCTGCTGCGCGAGCGCGGCAAGGACGAGCTGTTCGAAGAGGCGCGCTCGGTCTCGGAGCTGGCGCGCGTCAGCTACGTCCGGCAGAAGCAGGCGCTCGGCCTCGGCCACGCCATCCTCCAGGCGCGCGACTTCGTCGAGAACGAGCCTTTCGCCGTCATGCTCGCCGACGACGTGATGGACTGCGAGACGCCCGCGCTCAGGCAACTGATCAACGTCTACGAGGAGTTCGGCGCGCCCGTCGTCGGCACCATGCGGGTCGCGGGCGAGGCCATCTCGCGCTTCGGCGTGCTCGACGCCGAAGAAGTCAGGCCCGGCGTCTTCCGCGTCCGCGACATGATCGAGAAGCCGCCCTTCGCGGAGGCCCCCTCCGACCTCGCCATCGTCGGCCGCTACGTCCTGACGCCCGACATCTTCGACGAGATCGAGCGCACGCGGCCCGGCGCGGGCGGCGAGATTCAGATCACCGACGCCATGCGCGCCCTCCTCAAGCGCCGGCCCTTCTACGCCGTCCAGTTCGAGGGCCGCCGCCACGACGCGGGCGACAAACTCGGCTTCCTCGTCGCCACGGTCGAGTTCGCCCTCAAGCGCCCCGACCTCGGCCCCCAGTTCCGCGAATACCTGCGCGCCCTGAATTTGGACGGCGAATGATGAAGAGAAGATGTCAAATGTCAGTCAGAGGCTTGTGTTTCACTGACATCTGACATCCGGCATCTGACGGCTGTTTTTAACGGAGGACGACAGATTGAGCGCCGAAGTGAAACCTTTTTCCGGTAAGGCGGCCGTCGTGACGGGCGCGACGCGCGGCATCGGCCGCGCCGTCGCGCTCGAACTCGCGAGGCGAGGCGCGTCGGTCGCCTTCAACTACGCGCAGAGCACGGGGGCCGCCGAGAGTTTGAAGTCGGAGCTTGAGACACTCGGCGTGCGGTCGCTCGCGGCGCAGTGCGACGTGGCGGACACGGAGGCCACGGCCGAGATGGTCAAGCAGGTGAAGGACGCCTTCGGGCGCCTCGACTTCCTCGTCAACAACGCCGGCATCACGCGCGACAACCTGATCCTGCGCATGAAGGAGGATGACTGGGACGCCGTCATCGACACGAATCTCAAGGGCGCGTGGAACCTCTCCAGGGCGGCGCTGCGCCACATGCTCAGGCAGGAGGGCGGCGGCTCGATCCTCAACGTCTCCTCGATCAGCGGCCTGGTCGGGATGCCGGGGCAGTCGAACTACTCGGCGTCGAAGGCCGGCATGATCGGCCTCACGAAGGCCCTCGCCAAGGAGGTCGCGAGCCGCAACGTCTCGGTCAACGCGCTCGCCCTCGGCCTCGTCGCCACCGACATGTCGCAGGCGCTCGACGAAGGCTACCGCCAGAAAATCCTCGAACAGATTCCCATGAAGCGCCTCGCCGGGGCCGACGAGGTCGCCCGCATCGCTTGCTTCCTCCTCTCCGACGACGCACGCTACATCACCGGCCAAGTCATCCAGGTCGACGGCGGGCTGGCGATGTGACGAATTTTTGATTTGCGATTTTTGATTTGCCATTGGAGGAAGAGTCGCGCGCGGCCTGAAGGCCGAATCGCAAATCAAGAATCGCAAATAAAAGAAGGACGCCCCGCCGGTTTAGGGTTAACCGACGGGGCGTTTGATTTCGGGCAGGCTCGGAGATCAGGGTGGCGTTGACGGTGCTGGAGATCGTCACCTACGGGCGATCCGGCTGGTACGGGCGGTCGTGTTGGGATGGGCGAGATAAATAGCTTGCGACTTGCTCAACCTTCACGAGAGCCGAAATCAAAACCGCTGGCTCTTGCCCGTAAGATTGAATGAACCCAACCGCCGTCCTTTTCAATCAACGTCGAAGCGTCACCTGAATGTGTCTACTTCGTAACTTGGTGGGAAATTATACTGATTTTTTCGCCGCTGTCAAGAAGAAAATGAAAAAATCTCCACAAATTCGTGACAGACGAAACGGGAAACGTAAATCTTTGAGCCCGCAAGGGTTAAAGTAATTCCTGAGAAAGCCGGAATTAAGTCTTGAAAATCTTTTCGGTTGGGGCCGGCGGGGCGAGGCGCTCCGGGCCTTGCACAAAAATACAGGTTCAACACAGTCTGCACAAGAATTGAGAGGTCTGCACAAAAATTAAAGCGGCGGTTGGTAGTGGGCAATAGAGTGTTGCTCACTCGGTAAATAACTGACCGCTTATCACTTTTAGAGGAGGAATGAGGAAGGGTTCACCGCCCTGTGGTAGAAGTTCGGGTGTCGAAGCCTAACTTCTACCGGAGACAGAGCCATGAACCCGCTGCGAAGATACCCCGTCC
>JALZHT010000001.1 GCA_030860645.1 Acidobacteriota bacterium | reverse complement strand
CGACCTACGAGTATGACAACTACGCGTCGGACGCCCGCCACGCCCCGCTCGTCGCGCGCCCGGGCATCACGGGGCACGACCCGGCCTACACCGCTTCTTTCACCGTGCGGGGTAACGAGACCGGGGAGACCTCCTACGCCAACGCCGCCGCCCAGTCGGGCGGCGTCACGACCTCGACGCAGTACGATGTGGCGGGCAATGAAGTCAAGACCATCGACGGGGACGGTGGCGTCTCGCAGGAAGGCTACGCCGATTCGTTTTCCGACGGCGTGAACCGCAACACCTACGCCTTCCCCACCAGCACGACATCGCCTGTCCCTGACCCGACGGGCGTGTACGGGTCAACGACCGCGCTCACCACTTCCACAGTCTACGACTTCTCGACCGGCCTTGCGCGCTCGACTACCGACGCCAACGCCAAGACCACCTCGTTCGAGTACAACGACGCGCTCGACCGGCCGACGCGGGCGAACCGCCCCGACGGGGGCTGGACGAGCTTCTTCTACGACGACGCCCACGCCTGCGGCCCCTACATCCGCGCCGACACGCTGCTCGACGCGGCGGGGCGCGTGACGAGCGACTTCCAGTTCTTCGACCGCCTGGGGCGGGTCGCGCGCACCTTCAAGTCTGACCCGCAGGACGCGGCGCGGCCGTACCTGACCGTCGACACGCAGTACGATGCGCTGGGCCGGCCGTGGAGGGTGTCGAACCAGTACCGCTCCGCCGGCTGTACGTCGGCCGTCAACCCTTCCGCGCGCTGGACGGAGACGACTTTCGACGCGCTCGGCAGGCCGACGCTCGTCAAGAGCACCGCGGACGACGCCGCGGTGACGACCACCTACAGCGGCAACCAGGTGACCATCACCGACCAAGCCGGCAAGCAGCGGCGCAGCGTGACGGATGCGCTCGGCAGGCTCACGCGGGTGGTCGAGGACCCGGCCGGGCTGGCCTACGCGACCGACTACGTCTACGACGCGCTGGGCAGTCTGCGGAAGGTAACCCAGGGCACCCAACTCCGCTTTTTCATGTACGACTCGCTGGGGCGGCTCACCCGCGCCAGGAACCCCGAGCAGGCCGTTAACGCCGCGATCACCGGCACCGACCCGGTCACCGGCAACGCGCAGTGGTCTTTCGCCTACGCCTACGACGCGAACGGCAACCTGACGACGCGCACCGACCCCCGCAACGTCACGACGACCTACACCTACGACCCGCTCGACCGCAACACCTACGTCAGCTACTCGGACTCGACGCCGCACGTCAAGCGGGCCTACGACACGGCCACGAACGGCCGCGGGCTGCTGCGCGCCGGCTGGACGCTGACGGCCGCGGGCACGCACCTCACGCAATCGGCCGTTGACAGCTACGACGCCATGGGCCGCCCGCTCGTCCGGCGGCAGCACTTCTACACAAACAACGTCGCCGGCCCGGCCTTCTCCACGCGGCGCACCTACGACCGCGCCGGTCACGTCCTGACGCAGACCTACCCCTCGGGCCGCACCGTCACCTACACCTACGACTCCGCTGGCCGCCTCGCCACCTTCGCCGGCAACCTCGGCGACGGGGTGCAGCGCACTTACGCCTCCGAGGTGCGCTACCACGAGCTGGGCGGCGTCGAGCAGGAGCGGTTCGGGACGCAGACTCCCGTCTACAGCAAGCGCTTCTACAACGTGCGCGGCCAGCTCGCCGAGGTGCGCGTCAGCACGCAGAGCATTTTGGCCGCCGACCCCGGCCACTGGAACCGCGGGGCGATCCTCAACGTCTACAGCGGGCTCGCGGGCTGGACGGAGAGCCGCGAGGACAACAACGGGAACCTGCGTAAGCAGATGGTCTACGTCCCGAACGACGACGCCATCTCGGGCTGGTGGGAGACCGCTTTCTTCTACGACTATGATGCGCTGAACCGGCTCTTGCAATCGCGCGAGGTGCGCGGCGGCCAGAACCAGTGGGTGCAGGCGTTCACTTACGACCGCTGGGGCAACCGCGCGATTAATGCGGCGAACACCACGAACGCGCCCGAGCCGCAGTTCACCGCCAGCGCCGCGACCAACCGTCTGTCGCCACCCGCCGGCTACACGATGGCCTACGACACGGCGGGCAACCTCACTACCGACACCTACACCGGCTCCGGCACGCGCACCTACGACGCCGAGAACCGGATGACTTCGGCGCAGTTCGTCTCCGGGCAGGCTCAGACAGCCGCCTACACCTACGACGCGGACGGCAAGCGGGTGAAGCGGCATCTAGGCGCAGGCGGCGAGGTCTGGCAGGTCTACGGCCTCGATGGCGAGCTGCTGGCCGAGTACGCCGCAGGCGCGCAGCCCGCCGCGCCGCTGAAAGAATACGGCCACCGCAGCGGAGAACCCCTTGTGGCCGCCGAGCCGGGGGCCGTCGTCAGGTGGCTCGTCACAGACCATCTCGGCACGCCGCGAATGGTCGTGGACAGGACGGGATCACTAGCGGGCGTCTCGCGCCACGACTACTTCGCGTTCGGCGAAGAGGTCACGGCTGGGCGTGCGGGGGCTCAAGGCTACGGGCAGCCTGACGGCTTGCGGCAGAAGTGGGTCGGCAAGGAGCGGGACACCGAGACAGGCTTAAACTACTTCCTCGCGCGTTACCACTCGTCGGCCCAAGGCAGATTCACCAGCCCTGATGAATTCCAGGGCGGGCCTGACGAGGTGTCTGTCCTCGGCAGCGGGCATGAGGAGAATCAGGCCCTGCCTTACGCCGACATCACCGAGCCGCAGTCGCTGAACAAGTACCAATACTGCTTGAACAACCCGCTGCGTTATGTCGACCCTGACGGGCATAAGGCGCAGGAAGCCGAAGATAAGACGCGCAGGGGCGTCCAAGGGGCTGCTATTCATCTCGGACGGACGGGCAGACACGAAGGGCGGTTGAGGAAGGAGTACCAGCGAAGGGCTGCGGCCCTACACGGGAAACCGAATGCCAGCGCAGCGCGAGAGAAGTTAAAGAAAGAGATACGTCAGAGGTCGACTCCTCTCGGAAAGGGGCTAGCGCAAGCCGCCGCCAAATCTCGCGCCGGCCAGCTGGCGGGTAAGACCCCGGCGCAACTCGGCCAGAGCGCCCCTCGAACGAATGCGGGCTGGAACAAAACCGGCGCAGCCATGGGGGCAGCTGGGAGGACACTCTTGGTAGCCGGCGTTGGTGTCTCAGCTTACAATATTGCCACGGCCCCCGAAGGGCAGAAGGGCGAGGCCGTGGCCGGAGAAGCCGGCGCGTGGGCTGGGGCATTGGCAGGCGGCGCGGGCGGCGCGAAAGTAGGGGCGGCGATAGGGACTTTCATCACTCCCGGAGCCGGCACTGCCATCGGCGCAGGAGTCGGCGGCATCGTCGGCGGTGTCGGTGGGGCCATCGCCGGCAGCAGTACCGGCAAGGCTATATATAACTGGCTCACGAAGGACGACTAATAGCACATGCGAAACTTAAAGAAGCTATGGACTGTGTTGAGTGGCGAAGAGTTCATTGACAGTCCGGAAAAAGGAGACGCCACGGCCAAGAAGCTGCGGAGAGTGCTAAAAAGCTGTCCGGTGTGCGGGGAGGGATTCTCCCAGCACTCTTACGCGCTTTTGGCAACGACCGTGTTCGGCGCAGACCAGAAATTGCGTGTGACTGCGTTCTTTGAGTCTCTTGAGGAGCATCGTTGGAGTGACTTGTTAAAGTTTCGGAATTGGGATGCGCTGAGCAACAACGTTGAGTCGTATGCGATCCGCTGCGTCACTGGGCGGGCGGCGATAGTGACCCTCCACAGTCCTTATGAAGTCTACGAGGATGACAGCATTATTAAGTGTGAAGTCCTCAGCTCGGAAAGTAGCCAGGAGCTTTTACCCCTGATTGAGGCAGATGAGTGGAAGCCACTTCAGCCTTGAATCCCTCTAAAGCAGAACTTGGGTTCGCAGCGGGTGATGCCGAGCAAGACTCTACACGCGGGCTGTCCAAAATGCCCGCCGGGGAAACACGGCCTGCGCAGGGATAGAGAGGTGGCACGATTATGCATAGAGTAATGAACGATTTATACAACTTGGGGCAATTGACCAAGGCAATCGCTAATATATAATCTCATCTGCAAGAGCAGACTCCCGTGCCGAATGATTCGAGGAATGAGTCGCACCGCCGGTTCAACCCTGTTGCTTTCCCAGTTGAAAACAGACGTTTCGTCCACACCTAATTTTTCCGCGGCCTGTTTTTGAGTCAGCCCTAAGTCAAGTCTTCTTGCCCGTAGGCGATCTCCGTATGTGCTTAATGTGGCCGGATATAACCCGTTTCTGGGCTTTTTTGCTAATAGCGCCAGATGGCAAAAAGGCAACGCGGGGATGAAGTTGCGTTGCCTTTTTGCCGCTAATTCAGAAGAACTAGGCAGGTAGCCTAGTTCGATGGTCACGTCGCCCTGTCCGATCACGATTTTCTCGACGGTGTTCTCGACGATCCTGCGTTTCTCGTCCCGTTCTAATTCCGGCCACCGCGAATAGATGTCTCTCGCTTGAGTGAGCATCTGGTCGCTGGTGAGGTGTTGGATTCGGAGGAAATCAATCTCGCTTTGGAGCTGGGGAATATGGTCGTCTAACTGCTTGACTTGGGACTCCATCGGCTTGTACTCAAGGCCGAACCCCTCGCCGCTGATGTTCCCATCGAGGTAGAGGCGAAGTACCTTATCCATTCTCTGCCGCAGCTTCTTGAGCTTACCCTCCAGCGACGTGAGCAGCTCCTGCTTTTCTCGGATGACCCGGTCCGCCTCTTGGGCATAGCGCATGACGTCGGCCTCGGAAAAGAAGAAGCCTTTAAGCTGCTCGTGGAAAATCCCTTCGAGGTCAACCACAGGGAGCTTGTTGCGGCAGGAGAAGCAGACGTATTTGGCCGTGTTCGAAGGCACGTACATCTTCTTGCCGCAGACGCAGTAGGTGACCCCGGCAAAGAGCTGGACTGCCTTCTTGGCCGGACGTAGGGCACCCGCGCGCCGCTCGGAGAGAATGAGGTTGCACTGCTCCCAGAGTTCATCAGAGACAATCGCTTCCACCTCGCTAAACACCCACTCATCCTCCGGTTTGAGAACCCAGTGTTTCTTGTCACCCATACTCTTGGTGTAGTTGGCCCGGCGCTTCCCCTTCGCCGAGGGGTCGCGCAGGAGCCGGTCGACCGTGGTGTCGGTGAAACGCGAGCCGTTGCGCGTGCGGTGCCCGGCCTCGTTTAAGAGGCGCGCGACGGTCTTCTTCCGGCGGTGCGTTACAAACAGTTCATACATGAGCTTCCTGACCGGAGACTCCTGCGGGTGCGGGACGAGTTGCTTATCCTGCCACTGGTAGCCGAAGGGGGCTTGGCCTCCGAGCGGCTTGCCGAGTCTGGCCCGGACGGGGACCGAGGCGGCCACCCGCTCGGCGATCTCCTCGCGCTCCCACTGCGCCATAGCCGCGATCATGGTGTAGAAGAGGCGGCCGGCCGGGGTGGAAGTATCAATGGACTCTTGGAGGGAGATGAGGTCGGCGTCGCACGACCGGAAGATGTCGGCGATTTCGAGCAGCTCTTTGGTGTTGCGGGCGAGCCGGGCGAGCTTGGAGAAGATGAGGCCGGTGATGCGCCCGCTCCTTACGTCTTCGAGCATCCGCGCCGCCTCCGGTAGGGCGATAATGGCTTTGCCGCTGACCGCCTCCAGTCGGTAGACTTCGACGACGTGCCACTCTTTAGCCTCGGCGTAGTACCGGGCCCTCCGCTCGTGGTGCTCCGGGCTGTCCCCGCGCGCTTGGTCTTCAGTCGAGACGCGAATCCAAATGCCGACCCGCTTTCTGCCTACTCCCTTACCCGCCTTTGCCTTCATCGCGCCCCCTCTGCTGAGCGTAGTCCCCTGTTACCTGTGCCTATGTTGGTTTCGATGCCTGATTAAAGTCACGGGGTTCCTTCGCCCGGCGGCTTCATTCGCTTGAGCGCTCCCATGATGACCTCGGAGATGGCGCGCTTGCGCGCCTCTTCTTCGGCCGTGTCCACGGCCCGGTACTGCACCCGGACCCTGTGCCCCCTAAACGTCGCTTCCGTGCCCGCCGCTTCGGCCTCGGACTCAGCGAGGTAGGAGAGGAACTGCTCGGGCTGCATGAAGAGCACGTCTGCGGCGGCCTCACCTTCGAGCTGCGCTTTCGCCGTTTCTTCGATCCGTGCGAGCACGCGCCTGTCGGCGGAAATCACGATCACCGGCTCGAAGCCTGCGGCGAGGCACTTTTGAATGTTATTGACTTCGTACTCCGCAGGCGTGGTGACCGATATCTCGCAGGCGATCTTTCGCGCGCCTCTCTCCAGAGCCACATCTACGAACCCCGCACCGCCCAAGACTACTTGCTCGACCGTGACACGGTAGCCGCGGGCCTCGGCGATACGCTTGACGAGCTGCTGGAGGTACTTGTGCTGCCTGCCGCCGCGCCCCGGCTGCCCTTGTTCGGGAATAACCGGCGGACCCGGCAGATCAGGTTCTTTCTCTACCTCGGCCGCAGGAGGAGCAGGTGCAGACACCGGGCGGGCAGTGCGCGGCGTTAATCGTTTCGGTTTTGGCGCAGCCTGCTCTGGCGGAATGTTCGCGGGGGGCACCGCGTATACGGTGCCCTCTGTGATCTCAGGGCCAGCCTGTGTCTCTGTGGGAGCGGCTTGGGCCGGGGCAGCTGCATCCTCTGTCTGCGCTGGGGGCGGCATCGGCAGGTGCGCGGGTTGAGCCGGGGCCTTCGCTCCGTAATGCTCGCGGGTGTGCTTGATGATGAGTTCTGCACAGCTCTTTGATGCCGGCGGCGGGGCGAGCGTGGTGAATTTAAAGGTGTCTTGGCTCTGCGTGGCTGGGCGGCACAGCACCTCGTGGGCCTGGGCCGAGAGGTTGGTGAGGTCGGCAGCTTCGAACTCCCCGAGCTCCGAGCGCAGCACGTGGGCGTCCTGCGGCCCGAGCGGAAACATCACGAGCGTCCCGACGTTCCCGAGGATTGCGTTCCGCAGCCCCTCGGAGAGCTGTGAGATGTACTGGTGGGCGAGGGTCAAGGACAGCTTGTACTTGCCCGCCTCGCTTAAAATCTTCTCGAAGGCAGACGTGGTGAAGTTCTGGAACTCGTCCACGAACAGGTAGTACGGCGTCCGCTCTGCTTTCGGGAGCGCGGCACGCCGCATCACCGCGAGTTGGAGCTGCGAGACGATGAGCGAGCCGCGGAGCTTGGCGTTATCCTCCCCGATCCGGCCCGAGGCCAGATTGACGAGCAGGACTTTTTTCTGCTGGAGCACCTCGGAGAAGTTGAGGGCGCTCTCGGAGCGGGAAAGCACGGCGTAGAGGGCGGGGGAGAGCACGAATTTGCTCATCCGGTTGAGGATCGGCTGCGCCGCGTCTTTGGCAAACTGCGGGTACTGGTGCTGCCAGAAGTCAGTCAAGAGGGGGAAGTTGGCCGCCTGTATCGCGCGCTCCCTAAACGAGGGATGTTGCAGAAGGTGCTGAATGTCAACGAAGGTGCTACCCGGCGTCCGCAGGAGCGTGTGGAACGCGTAGCGCAGGATCGTCTCCATGCGCTCGCCCCACGAGTCCGACAGCCGCCGGAAAGTCACCATGAGGTCGTCGGCTAAGAGCCCCACCTCCTCGTCGCTCTGCGCATTCATGATGTCTAAGGGGATAGGGTGTCCCTTGTCTGCGGCGTCGAGGTAGATGGTATCGCTGGCGCGTTCCCGCGGGACGTGGTGGAGGAGATCTTCAACGAGGTCGCCGTGTGGGTCGATGACGGCCACGCCTTCACCCCGGGCGATGTCCTGGCGCGCGATGTTAAAAAGCATCGTGCTCTTGCCCGAGCGAGTCTTACCAACTAGATACACGTGCCGGTCGCGGACGGAGTCGGGCAGCGTGACAGGCTGGGTCCGGCCGCGCGAGACGGTCTCCCCGAGAAGCACCTCGCCGGTCGTGAACAGCTCAGGCGGCAGGCCGCTCTTTCCTGATGCGGTCTCGAACTGACCGAAGGTGTCTTTGGTGGGGAAGTGGACGAGCGCGGCTAGCTCTGACGGCGCGAGGAGAGCCCACTCGGGCGTGGGCAGCGTGCCGTCAACCGCAGGCTCGGCCTTCGTGAAGGTAAAGGTCTGATTGGGCGTTTCGAACTGCGGTAGGAAGGTGCGGCATATATCTTCGACCGCGTGCCTGCTTCCGCTGATGACCCGGAGACCTATGCCCCAGGCCGGCAGCTTCTTGGTCAGTTGCTGCGCGCGGCCGTGAAGCGGCTTCTTCTGGTAGCGGTTCTCGTCCCCCTTAGCCTCCAGCCACTCGATATAAGGCATGACCGCCTCGTCCTCGCACGGTATGAAAATTACTTGGAGCCTTGGGCGCTCCCGCTCGTGCTTGGCAAATAGCGAGATGAGCTGGGCGTATGGGTCGAGCGCGAACTCACCGATGGCGCGCGTCTTGCGGTAACTGAAGCGGGGGCGGGCAGTGGCCGCGTACAGCGCGCCGGTAGGGGGAGGTGCCGGGGCGGGTTCTGCGGGGAAGGAGGGAAAGAAGATGCGCAACTGGCGGCTGATCATGTCCTCGTCTTCGGAGGCGCAGGTAAGCTTCAGGCACGCCAGTCCTTCTTCGGTGCCTGCCACTTCAAAGATGAGGGGGTAGGTGATCCCTCTGAGGCTGTTTATAAAGTCCTCCGAGAGGGCGGGGCGAATCTCTTCGGAGGGCAGAATCGCCAGAGTGACCGTTTCGGGCGGAAGCTCAAGGATAGGCAGCCGCGCGTCGATGACTATCCTGTCCGGCAGCTCGTCAGGCAGTGGATGCTTAAAGACAAGTTCGTCCCCATTAAAGAGCCTCTGCTCGGGCTTATAGATGTCGAAGTCCTCTGAGACGTGCTCAAGAAAGCGCAGCCGCGCCTCAATCTGCGCGACCTCCCGGGCGGAAAATCCAGGTATGAGTTTGAGCGCGGGCACCGGCCAGCCACTAGGCCGTTGATCCCCGTTCGATATGCAGTTGGAGCGGTACCTGATGTGCTCTCGTGCCCGTTGCCTGCTGGGCGTAACGAGCGCCTCTGGTGCCCCGGTGCTGTACGTGCCCGTCGTTCTCATTATGAATTTGTAGAGGGCGTACGGGTCGCGGTTGAACCACCGGCCGGCACCTAGCGCGACCACCGCCGGGAGCCCCTGCGCTTTGAACACCTCCTGGGCCCGTGCCACCGGCTCAGGATCAGGGGCGGTAATCGAGTAGGTGCTGTAGAGGTAAAGCTCGGGGTAGTGGTAGGGAGAGTCCGGGAGCTTGCGCACGACGTAGTTTACATGCGGCGGTAGCGCAAACTCCGGGGGGCTGACGCTCACCCCCTTGAGGACGTCCGGTCGTTCCTTGTCGGTCCAGTGTGAGAAGGTGCATGGCTTGACGATGGGAGGCGCCTGGAGCCCCACACTTGCGAGTGCCTCGGCCTCCTCCTCCAGCACCAGCTCTAAGGCCGCCATGTAGTTTTTGATTCCTACCTGAAAATTCGCGGGGTAGGCGGCGAGGTCGCCGGGTTCGTCCATCCAGCGGGGCCGACGGGGCACGGGCAGCGGTGGCGGCGGATCCGGATCGCGGGTAAACCATCCCATGAGAGGACTCCTTCGAAGGCGGCGGTAAGGCGCGGGAAGTATAAGCTTCCCGCGCCTTCCTGAACAGACTTTTGTAAGCTGAAACACATCGGCTCACGCGGAACCATGTGGAAAAGTGGCGGCAGAGGCGGCTACGACCTTCGAGATTAGTTAAAGACTTGATAAAGAAATGTTGAAGTCGGGGATTTACTTACCGTGTGTCGCAGCCGCATCGGATTGGAATGCACCAGAACGCAGCGTTTGATTCCACTAGGAAAACATGGGTGAAGTGCGACTGCGGCACGTCGCGCGCGCTGTGATAAGCGGTAGCACTCACGCTCCGCCGCGCGTCTTAACCGACTAGCCTCATCAGGCTAATTATCAATGCTTTCATCCCTAGGCGCCGCCTTGCTACGCTACACGTACGAGCAATTAACTGACTGAAACAAAAATGTCTTCGGGAGGGAAACGAAAACCCGCCAACCGTCTCTGGCTTGCCCGTAAGCGTCGAGCGCTTAGGCAAAAGCAAGTCGCCTCACTCCTCAACCACCACACCACCGATCAAATCTCCCGCTACGAGAAGGGGCTGAGGCTCCCGCAGCTTGAGACCGCGCTCAGGCTCGAAATCATCTACGGTATGCCGCTGCGCGTGCTCTTCAAAGACCTGTATGAGCAGCTCGAACGCGACATCCGCCTGCGGGTGCTGGACAGCCCGGCCCTAAAAAAGGCGTTCGAGCAGGGAGAAGACACAGCCGGAGACTACTGCGCATACGATGAACTCGCACGCGGTGCCTCGGTCTCGCCTGCGGATCAGGCGCGCGTGCGCAGGCACCTAACCAAACTCGCCCGAAAGCTCGCCTACCTCTAACCCCTAACCACCATGAACATGCAGCAACAAGTTGAGCCGGCGTGGTGGGGGCCGGTCTGGCGGGGCCTCGTGGCCGACCGGGAAGCCCGCCACTACCGTAGGATGAGGTGCGCCTTCTGGCTCTTTGCCTACCTAATCATCCACGCCGACCGCCAAACAGGTAGCCTCACCAGGCGCTACCGGACTATCGCAGCGGACATGGGCATCCCCGAGCGCACGGTGCGGCGGTGGCTTTTCGTGCTGCGCCGGCACGGCTACGTCATCGCGCGCCAGACCGGTCGGTCACTCGTTATCCACATCTCCAAGTGGCGGGCGCTGTCGGGCACCGGGAGAGTGGCATGATCCTGCCGCCTGGGTGGCAGGGCTTTGCCAGTCTGAGTGGCAGGGTTTTGCAATCCGCAGTTCCTGAGTAAGGCAGATCCAAGGCGTGCCTAAGGGGGAAATACCACAGCCGCAAATCGCTAAAGAGAGAGTGTTAAAAAGAGTCATTAAAAACATAGTGCATGATCTTGGTAAATTCGCCGCGAGAGGCTAATCAGTCGAAACAAACAGCGTTCGCCCTATTCATCGCCAACGCCTTTAACGACGCAGGACGGGCAGCCCTCTACGAGAGGTGCTGCAAGAAGCACCCGCGTTCCTTAGTCTACCGGGCGTATGCCGAGGCTAAGGCCACTCCAGACTCGCAGATCAGGAAGTCGCGCCCGGCACTCTTTTTCTACCTCATTAAGAAATACAGCCATGAAAGGAAAGACAATCTTAGCCGTTGACCCGGGCACGAGGGAGATCGGCGTGGCCGTGGTTGAAGACGGCCAACTCGTCAGATACGAGACCAAAACGAACCGTACCAGAAAGACGCCCCAAGAAGCGCGCGCAGGCGTGGCCCGCATCGTCCGGCACCTCATAATCGAGTACGACCCGAGCGTCCTTGCTATCAAGCAACCCCTCATCGTGCAGCAGAGCGCGGCAACGCTCGCCGCGGTTATTAAAGAGATCAAAGGCGTTGCCCGCAAAGAGGGCCTACTGGTGCGCGAGTACGCGCCTAAAGTGCTTAGGCAACGGATCTGCGGGGCAGGTAGGACGACCAAGCGTGAGACGGCTAGGTGCCTTTCGGTAAGGTACCCTGAACTCACCCGCTACGCCGCGAGGGAAAGCAGATCGGATGAGCTGTACTACGCGAGGCTCTTTGAAGCCGTCGCCGTAGGGCTCGTCTGCCACCAAGACCTCGCCGGAAGCCTACCGGTGAAAGCTAACGAGTTGCTCCAATGAACGAGCGTGAGAACACATCCGAAGAAAGCATCGACGTGGCTTCCCTCTATCCGGAACTGACCGAAGAGCAGCAGCGCGAAGCCGCCTACTACCTGGGCCGCTACCTCGATGTGGTGCAGCGGATTTTCGAGCGGGTGAACGGTTTGACAGGCCCCGGCGAAGACGGTACGTTGTAGGGACAGAATCGCCTTAAAAGTCCCGGCTCCAGCCCACTATTTCTCATATCACATTCACGTTTTACCCATGCCTCAAGGTTATTTCTCATACGTCCGCGTTTCCACCGCGAGGCAGGGCCAGACCGGCACTTCCCTAGCGGAGCAACGCGAGGCCATCGCCCGCTACTCGCAACGCTGGGGCCTCAGCGTCGTCCGCGAATTCGAGGAGACGGAGACGGCGGCGAGGCGCGGCCGGCCCGTGTTCAGCCAGATGCTTTCCCTCCTAAAGCGCGGGCAGGCGCGCGGCGTCATCATCCACAAGATCGACCGCGGTGCCCGGAACCTACGCGACTGGGCAGAGCTTGGCGACCTCATCGACGCGGGCTTCGAGGTGCATTTTGCTAACGAGAACCTCGACCTCTACTCGCGCGGGGGGAGGCTTTCCGCCGACATCCAGGCGGTGGTCGCCGCCGACTACATCCGCAATCTCCGGGAGGAGGTCAAAAAAGGGTTCTACGGCCGCATCAAGCAGGGCTTCTACCCGATGCCGGCACCCATCGGCTACCGGGATATGGGCAAGGCCCAAGCTAAGGAGCCTGACCCGGTGCAGGGGCCACTCGTACGTAAGGCGTTCGACCTATACGCCACAGGTAGGTACGGCCTGCTTGCGCTGGCGGAGAACATGTATTCGCTCGGCCTGAGAACTAAGTCTGGCCTAAGGGTGAGCAAGAACACGCTGGCCCGAATGCTTCATAACCCCTTCTACACTGGCCTCATCAGGATTAAGCTTCGGGGTGAGATGTTCCGTGGGCAGCACCGCCCGATAGTCCCGCAGGTACTGTTCGACCGTGTACAAGCGATCCTGAGCGGCAAGAACGTCGACCAGAAGCGCGTCCACAGCTTCGTCTTCCGCCGCGCCCTCTTCTGCGCCTCCTGTAGCGCCAAGCTCATCGGCGAGCTACAAAAGGGCCACGTCTACTACCGCTGCCAGACAAGACACTGCCCGCAAAAGACTATTCGCGAGGAGATAGTGGAGGAAGCGCTCTCAACACTGCTTGAGCAGATGCGCTTCACCGAGCGCGAGAACGCGGAATTGCGCATCGAGATCAAGCGGAGGTACGAGCGGATCACGGAGTTCAGGGAGGCGGGGATCCGCGCTAGCCCGTTGCAGCTAGAGCAGCTACGAAGCAGGCTCTCAAAACTCACCGACGCGTACATCGACGGCGTGCTCGACCGAGATATCTATCTTGAAAAGAAAAATGCCCTCATCACTGAGGAGAGGGTTGAAGGGGAACGGTTACAACGACTGGAGCACGGGGCGGAAAAGATTTTGGAGCGCGTTGAGCAGTTTCTCGAACTGGTGAACCGCGCGCACCTAAGCTACAAACTGGCGAACGAGGAGGAGAAAAGGGAACTGGTGCAGGCGGTGACCTCGAACCTCGCGGTCGAAGGCAAAAGCTTGATTGTTAAGTTGAATTATCCCTTCCAACTTGTCGCCGAGCGTCAAAAGTTTTCGGGTGGTGGAGCCAATCGGCGCGTGACTCGAACTTTATCCGCTTTGCTCAGCCAGCTGGCTGATTACTTCCAGAGAGGTAAAGTGATAGCACAGGAACATGGTATTTAAGTAGGCCAAGGAAATACAATAAGCTCTTTTAAATCTCTGACTTCCCAGTGCCCTCTAAGATTAGCGAGAATGATTTTCATTGGAAGGCCCGAGGCATATGCATGCTCATAGAGAGCTTGCTTGCAAATCCCGCACGGATTAGTAAACATCTCACCAGCGGTATCTTCATTTGAAATAATTGTGATTGCCACAATTTCCCGCTTACCGTGAGCTGCGGCATGAACTAACGCAGCTTGCTCCGCATGTAGGCTGATTTGTCTGGTTTCGGCTTTATACTGTCCCGCAGAATATATGTTCCCACTGGGGGTCAAGACAGCGGCTCCATAGAGCGGGACTCCTGCACCAACCCCATAGGCAGATTCCATTCCTTTTTTGGCTGCTTCTATCAAAACTTTTATTTGATCTTCGTTCATGCTAGTGAATTGGTTTAGTATCGAATCCGATCCGCCGCTTAGGATCATTTGGCGACGGAGTCATCAGTTTTCGGATAGCCTCGAACACCACCTTAAACCGCGCGTCGTACTTTTGTTCTAGTGCCGCTAACTTTTTGGCGAGCTCTCTGTTAGATGCGAGCAGTTCTCTGAGGCGAACGAACGTTCTCATGATGGCGATATTGACTTGGATTGCTCGCCTGCTGCGCAGCACACTCGAAAGCATGGCGACACCTTGCTCGGTGAACACGTAAGGGAGATATTTTCTATGCCTGCCTCTTCCACCTTTTAAGGTCACAAATTGTGACCTTAAAGCCGCTGCCTCTATCTTGTCGAGTTGGAACATAAAGTCTTCCGGAAACCGTGTGAGGTTCCGTCTCACTGCTTGGTTAAGGGCCTTGGTGGTCACGCCATAGAGTTCAGCCAGGTCGTGATCGAGCATGACCTTCCGCTCACGGATTAGGTAGATTTTCCGTTCGATAACTTCTACTGGAACAAGAGCAGAAGCGTGCGTGCTAGGTTTTTTCGTTGGAGGCATGTACGAAGAAATTATGTATATCCAGCATATCGTGTAGCCTCGCATTGTCAAGAGACTGGATGAGACTCGAACTTTATTAGCTTAAATAAAGGTAATTAGGGAGAAAAGTAACCAGGGGCGTAAGCTAAGCGCCAATGGTTACAGTCAAATCGAGCCATTTCAGTTGTGCGGCCAACTTTTCCAGAGGTAGAAAGTGCATCTTCTGCGGCTCTTTCAAAGTCTGTCGCACCGCCCGCCGCTACGTTAAGTGTCAGCGCTGCGGCCGCCAAAAGTCTCTGGCTCAGCTCCGCAGGGAGCTTGAGATCATTAAAGGCTTTTACCAGCAAGTGCCTGCTTATCGCCTGGCGACTGACTTGAAGGTAGATCAGAAGACGGTCTCTCGCGTCTACCAACACTTGAGGGAGTGTCTTTATCACAGCGCCGAGTTAGAGGCCGGTCGCCTGCGCGGCGAGATCGAACTTGACGAAGCCTACTTCGGGGGCAAGCGCAAAGGTAAGCGGGGGCGAGGAGCCGCCGGCAAAAGTCTTGTTTTCGGGCTGTTGGAGCGCAAAGGGCACGTTTATACGAGAGTCATCGAAGGAGTCAGCGCGCCCGAGTTGATGCAACACATCCGGGCCAAGACCAGGAAAGGCTCGGTCTATTACACCGATAGCTTCCGCGGCTACCAGTCGTTGAAACGCTTCGGCAAGCACCACCAAGTGAATCACTCGAAATCCTATGTGGACAGAAGGACGAAGAACCACATCAACGGGATTGAGGGCTTTTGGAGCTACACGAAACATCTGTTGTATAACTATCGAGGGGTGACGAAGTATCACTTCCCGATGTACCTGAAAGAGATCGAGTACAGATTCAACCACCGCGGGGAGAATCTCTACAAGCAGTTCATTAAACTCTACTTTGGTTACGATTCTCCCTAATTACCTAAATAAAAGACCCGTTTTTTAGGATTTCTTATGAGGCGAAGAAAAAGACTCGCCGCATGAGGCTAGTTATCCGAAACGTTAGGTAAGTAAGGTACAAAAAAATAGCCGGAAGTGGCTAATTTGTCAGGGTTGGTGGAGCCAATCGGCGCGCGACTCGAACTTTATCCACATTGCTAAATCAGTTACAGAAATACTTTTCAAAACAAGAAATACAGCCTAACGCTGTTACTCTAGCCAGCCTTGCATTGCCTGGAAGCTAGCTGCACACGCTTTAATGATTTCTATGGTGAAAGGCTATGATTAGCATTACTTGCTAAATTTAAAGGAATTTAAGATATCTGAGAATATCTTCTCACCCTCTGGACGGGTAAGAGAATTGTACATCAGTGTCAATATATAATTGTTACCCTGGTAATTAAGATGCACATTGAGTAGCTGTCCTTCCTGTGTACTTGGTTCTTTAAACGCGTGGTAGAGCCCACCGACCCCATCAACGGTGATATGCTTAGCCAAGATAACTCCTGTGTCGGGTCCACCACGCTCGCCATAATTGGTAAGCTCCTGCTCTCCTTTTGTAACATGAATGCGGAGTTTAGCACCCGCTTCGTAGTAAATAGGAGTAAAAGGACCATCTGCCGTTTCGTCTCGACGTTCTCTATAGTCAAGGCTTTCAGCGGTCATAAATGAAAGCTGTACACCTTTAGTTCCCTCATCAGCTGTCACTTCCCACTGCTTTGGCAGTGCGACGGAATAAAGCCCAGCCTTATCAGTAAAGATTAGTGCTTTTGGCTTTTGAGATGAGGGAGTGATAGAAGCGACAACGGTAGCGCCCACTCCCTCTTTTTTTACGCCAGCAGTTCTTAATCTTTGAGAGCCGCTTATGGCTGTATACACTATCAATATCAGCAGAATTGTAGCTAAAGTGCCAAGCAGCACATTGAATTGTTTTGCGTTCATAGGGTGGATTTAGATGTAGTGTAATTTTAGCTCCTTCTGCGAGTTCTGACAAGAAGGCCCTTTATAAGAGCGATATCGCGGAACCAGTTGTCACATGCGGAGTACAAAGAGAACGTAGACCTTCAGCAAGACAAGGTATACAATAGTCTCCCAAGAAGGTAGCAAGTGACGAGGCCGTTAGTTGAAGATGCCCCAGTAACTTAGGAGGCTTGGCCATGGAAAACTCTCACCGCAGAGCGTTCCCACTTATTCTCACCGTCGCAATGCTTGTTGGGCTTTACGGTAACTCCCTGCAAAGTTCTGCTTTCAGCCCAAAGCTTAAGAAGAGCTCCAATCATTCCCAGGCAATTATAGAACAATCTCCTTTTGATCTCCCTTCCCCTACTGGTAGCGGTAAACTTGTCGGCCGAGGCTACACGTGGGACACTAACTCCCATCAGTTTCCGATGTACGACGTACATCTAGTCCGGCGGGGTAGTGCGGACGCAGGATGGATGATTCCTGCCATCGTCTTCGCCGTCTGGTCGGCAGACGGAACTGCTTACGCCTTGGAGGATGCCAGCCATCGGGTGTATGTCGGCACCCTGTACACCTCTCCTACCGTTCTTCCCGGCTATTACATGACGCCGACGCTATCCCCCTCAGGCCAACAAATGGCAGCGCATAAACTTGGTGAGGGGAAAGATGACGCCGAACGGATCGCGAATTCACCCGGCATTATAATTCGCGATCTCGCAACCGATTCCGAGCGCGTCGTCGTCTCGGATGACGTTTACGCCCCTTTTTTTATCGATAAAGAGAGGCTGGGTTTCGGCAGCGGCAAGGGCGATCAACTCGCCAGCCTTTACATGATCCATCTTAAAAGCGGCAAAGTCACTCGGCTCACTAATCGCGCAAGTAATCCGGAACGCCTGACTCCGTTCCCGTCTTCGCCCCCGGCGCTAAGCAAGGATGGCAAGCATCTGATTTTTACTGCGATTGAGGACGGAAAGCCTAAGACTCACAAGCTCTCGCTGCCGGACAATGCTCCGGTCGAGCCTTGGAATGTCTCGAGTGCTGCTAAAAATATCCCGCGGCGTGAGACGCCTTACGAAACTTCTTTCAAGTACCTTAATGCGTCCACTTTTGCAAAGGTTCTATTCCAGCGGCCACTACCTACTTACACAGGTATCTACCAGTTCTACGATCACAGTGGTCGTGACTGGGGCTGCGGGGGGATAAGGTATGCAGGGCATCGTGGGACGGACTTTAAAGCTGCCACAGGGACACCGATTTACGTGGCGGCGCAGGGCTCGCTCTACTACCGCTACGATGGTTGCGCCGATACTGGATACTTTGGTTCGCAGTGTGGAGGAGGGTTCGGCAATCATGCGCGTATCGAGCACTCAGACGGCCGGGTCACGATCTACGCGCACATGAAGAGGGGTACGGTCATTAATTACGCCGGTGTTAGCTGCGGGAGGTATATAGGGAGCACAGCATCGTCAGGTTCGTCTAGCGCGCCTCACTTGCATTTTGAACTGCGGAGCAGCCGTGACTCTACTGCGACAAGAATAGACCCATACTACGGGAGTTGCGATACTGGCAATAGTACGGATTGGATAAGCCAATCATCTTACCCGAGCGGCAACGCCAGACACAGTTGTCTTCCCTCTTGGTTTTTCAACACCGCTGGGAACCGCGAGGGGTGGGTGCCGTTCAACGCCGCTGCCACTTCGGTCAACAGTGGGATTCTGTTCATTGATCCGGGCGCTGGCGATTTCTATATTACCGGTCCTTTAATTGGCGTGGTCGCGGCAGCCAACCAGTACGTCCAGTTCAGAATGGCAAGCAATGCTGCTGATAACCGAGGTAAGATTTACTTCAAGACGCGAGTAGAAGACTTCTATTCTGAAGATAAATCCATCTCATTCACCGTTAATAACTGTGGCTTGTGTGGTAACGCCTCGTTCTACACTTATACTGTTTATGCGGCTTGGCATCTGAAGTGGGCGAATACTATTACCGGCATACGCCTCGATCCAGCTCAAAGTGGAACTGGAGGAACTAACAGAGATTCGATAGGCATCGACTATATACGCCTTATACAATAAGGGCAGTTGTCACTCTACCAAGATAGTTTAGAGTAGCTACTTAGCTAAGGCTGACGAAAGCGCAGTAGGCAGAGGTGCAAGGCATCGAGGCGCTGTACGGCATGCCGGAAGGCGGGTCTTCAGGTAGCGGCAGCTAAGCGGTAGTCGGGCTCATTTTGGCTCGTGCGTGATAGGTTTGCAGCACCATTCGGTGCTGCTTTTTCTTTGCTAGGAGGAATCTATATATGAGCGCATCTTTTCAGCACTAACCATAGTCGGTATCCTGTCTGTAGTTAAAAGCTTTGCGGCTACTTTTTTGATCCTTACTCATACACTGCATGTCGACTATCCGCGAGTTGTTGTCGAAAGATTTGCTAGCCGCTGCAGACGCAGAGTTGCGCCGCCGGGAAGGGGTGGAACGGTTCCCAGAATATTTGCCCTCGGAGGCAGACGAAATCTGGGCCCGCGCCCTCTCGAAATTCGTTACCGCAGCCCCGTGGCGCTACTGGGATCCGCCGACCGTTGAGCAAGCCCTTAATGTTCTAGAGAACTCTGCCGAGCGAACCCAAGATGCGATCACGTTCTGGTCGCGGGAATTAGGCGTCGGGGTGGATAATCTCTTTAGGAATGCACCTGCCGCTGAGTACGAGGAGTCGCTGGACGTAACCAAGCCGCGGGACTTGCTGCGGCTTGCAACCGAATTCCACCCTGATTACCTCCGCTGTGCCGAGCACGTCTTCGCAAATCTCTTGGCGGTGTACTGGGCAGTGCTGAAAAAGGGATCGGTGGAGGGCAGGTTTGACCTGCGCGGTGCAGTGAGTCTTGTGGAGAGTAAACATCACGAACTCCTGATAGCCGGGTACGACGACCGGGTCCGCAATGCCATCGCTCACGGCGAGACGGTGTTCCGGGGCGAAGGCGTGGTTCAGTACGGGCCAGACGCAGCTAACTATAGGCTGGCGCCTTCGGAATTCTTGTCGAGGTATGACACGCTGTGGCGCACGTCGAATGCCCTCACGGTAGCGTTGCTGCTGTTCCTCGCCCGGAACCACCGCCAGCTTACCGAGAGCAAGAAATTTACCCTCCCACCAGCGATTACTGTGTTCCTAGCTGCAGTGGGCGTCGAGCGGCCAGGGTTAACCGTCCTGGGTGCTATTGAATCCGAGTACCCACGTGCAGGAAAACAGTTGCACCTATCTATCAAGTCTACATCCCGCTGGCGCATCCAAGTCTTTTATGACTGCGCGCGCCTCTCGATGTACTTGCTCGAGCACGGCGCAGCGGGGTACTCACGCTTCGTGTTTGACATAGATCAGGGGCAATCTGTTTCGTCTCTAGTAATGGTTAAGGCGGATCGTTTAGCCGACCTTCTAGAGAAGGACGCGCCATTTACCCGCCTTAGTGAGGCGTTCGATGAAAACATGCTCCTGTGGTTTGAGGAGAGTAAGTTTCGCCACTTGGTTAGGTCTTGGAAATCCCTGTTCTCTTCTCACTTTCGGCTATCGTGGAGTGATATCCAACGCAACTGGGACGAGGTAGGGTTCCGGCGCGGATCGAGGCGCTATCGAATAAGAAAGGTCGAAAACGCGAGCACGGCAGGCATAAGACGGATTCGCGTGACAGCGGTACTTCGCCACCCATCATACGCAGATGATAGAGAAGCCATTAAGGAGATAGTTCAAGCGATAATAAAGAGGGCGTCTAAATTGGACGTGAGGACGGATCCATCAGGGCTTGAGCGCAGGTGGTCTACCTCTGGGCGGCCTTCATACATTTGGGTGTCACTGTATAGGCTGGATGGAACGGTTCGGTGGCTGAGCGCTGGGGGATGGCAGGGAGGCAATCTTGTGACTGTTGCGGAGAAGGTGCGTAGGAAAAATCTGGAGCCGGTATTCGTGCCGAAGCCTGAAGAGGTATGGCAGGGTATCAGGCTTCGTTACTCGATGGACATGGAAGCATACGCGAAGGCAATGAGTACCTTAGCAGAAGTCGTGAGCGATATTTGGGCACAAGACGAGGTTAATAAATCTGAATCTTAATGTCTTAACTTGGAATCGACTCTTAGTATTTGCGCGGAGCCATTTGATTGCCTCGAACCGTGTATTTCTCATAATCAAGATAAAAATTAAATTTGTCCCTTAAGTTGCTCGTAAGCATTAGGACTACTTGGACAAGTTGATTCACCATTTTCAAGCGATAAAAACACCATTCCGGTGCGGTGGAACTCATGCGTGACTAACTCTATGCGTTTTACTCCGCCAGTCGGCTGGTTACTTCCAGAACAGGGCTCTCAGCAATATAAAATAATGACTGAGATGGCACGCGCAACCCTTTAATGTACAATTAATTAAAACTTTTTGTTGACTGGAAAGAAATTTATAGTCAAAATAGCTAATTGGGTGCTCCTTGGCACTCTGAATGTCTAGCGGTCAACTTACATCTTCACTTGCCCATAACACATCAAAGGTAAAGTCCTCTCCCGAATTCCGATTGGTGCTGGTTAGCACTAAGGACGAGCTTCGTGCTAAACCACTGAGATGCATGGGTTTGGCGGGGTCAAAGGAGTACACTGATGGAAATGTCCAGCCGGAAGGAAGCAGAGGATAAGCTTAGGCAGCGCATTCGGCGTATGCTAGTCGAAGCTGGCGCTAATCGTATGGAGCCTTCTGTGGTAAGGAAGGCTGAAGATCAAGCGCTGCAGCTATTGGATGACTTTGTTAAAGCGCCTGAGGGTGCGGAAGACGAAGTTTATAAGCGCGGCGAACAGCGGATCTTACGAACGTTTCAAGAAGCGTTCGACTGATAGTCCGCTATCATGAAAGTGTTTGGGACTGAACCCTCGCGGTTTGCGAGGGTTTTTCTTTTTTCCATCTGTACTGAATAAGTAATTGACATACTGTTTGGTTTGACGTAGAAGATTAGTACCTCATTAGCGTTGCGGATTTTATAACTGGGTTTTATAGCCTTTTATAAAAACTCAATCTCACACCACCCCAAGGTAGGTTCTCGTGACAGGGCAACCCACTAATAAAGCGAAAGAAAACCCTAGTACTACCGGAGTAGAAGCACCAGTAGCCGAAAGTAAAAGGACTGATACACCTCAGTCCGCAGTTCCTGAACGACTCCAGCCAAGTACATCAGCCTCGGCGGGGGGCTCTCCCCCTTCTGCACCTGTCAGGAAGAGCGCAGGCAAGAAATTAACCCATAAGATTGTTGGCGTAACTGGGGATCTTTCTTCGAGTCCCAAGTTTCTGCTAGGGATGCTTTTCCTGTACTTTGCTATGTGGCTAGCACTGTTTCTAGCACTACATATACAGCTTTTCGAGTTTGAAAACGCCGGCTTTATTGCGTATGAGATTGCGACGGGGGCAGACCCCTTTAACTTTAAAGATTTGGGTAAGCATCCTCTTATTTGGACGCTCATATCAATCCTTCACGTTATGAGTTGGCTAGTTCTACCAGTAGTAATCGCGGTGGTAATAGACGCTACCTACCGCATATACGAAGAGCGAAGACTCCGAGCAGAAAAGAAGGTAAAGAGACGAATCAGACAAATTGGTAGAGAACATCTCGGGCTTTCTGGGGATGCGTTAGAAGAGTTTGTGGAGGAAGAGTATGACAGCATGGAGGAAGAAGAAGAGTAAGACGAAAGAGTGGTATATACACAACTGCAGGCCCAAACGTTTAACAACTGCAAAAGCTTGGGTCGGAATAAAATTTGCTGGCAAAAATTTTAAGGTGGTGTAAGATAACCGCCTTTGGAACTTTGAGTAGGTGGCCCAAATGCCTAGACCTGAAGATGAAGAAAAGGAAGCTGCCATCGCAGAAATTATGGAAGCCAAGCGGTGCAGTAGAAAGAAAGCAATAAAGTTTTGGGAGCGGTTCATGAACCGCACTAAACACAAAATTAAGCAGGTTGTGGCGGAGAAAGAAAAAAAAGCCGAGAGGTCTCGTTAACGCTGGGTGGTAGCTAGGTTACGAAGGTTGAACCTAATTCAGACAGTGCTGCGTATCATACGTAGCTAAGAGGTGCTAGGGATGAATGCAGAACAGAAGCTTAGGCAGCGCATTCGGCGCATGCTAGTCGAGGCTGGCGCTAATCGAATACAGCCGCGTTCTGTGTTAGAAGAAGTTGAAGATCAAGCGCTCCAGCTATTGGACGAATTTATTGAGGCGGACGAAGCCGACGAAGATGAGGTCTACGAACAAGGCGAAAAGCGGATCTTAGAAACTCTCTCTGGTGAGAGAACATTATATGCTGGAGTTACACGTACCCGCAGCCACTCATAGGAAAACAGTAGTCCATCGGAGATGTTGGAGTGACCGCTCGGTGATCGTACCAAAATGAGGAGGTCAATAGGTAGACCTATTGCTGTGAAAGAAATACACTCCTTGGGTGGTTTTCAAAATCGGGTTGGACTCGCACTTCTTTCCTCTCATAAATAAACCAAGAGTTTTTCTTGGGTTCATAAACCTGCAAACAGCTCACATCTCCTCGAACTAAAAGCAATTGTAGGGATACTTTTCAAAGCAAGAGTCACAATCGGGCGTACTCTTAGTTTATTTTGAGTATGGAGGGTCGAATGACGAGGGTAATACTCCTCCGCCATCTAATCAAGCCGGTTTATATTTACACGCCGCGCTATAGAGCGAGGTGCGCTAGTTTGAGCGCTCCATTTTCAGCTCGCGGCTCGGTTTCTGGGCTGGACGCGGGTCACGTCTTCTCTAGGCTCCGGCGGCTGCTGGTAATTGTCTTTCGATTGTGCCCCCATCGACAAGCGATGGGTGCCCTCTGCGCTTCGGACCTCAAAGAAAATTTCGTCACCCCGCTCGTGGTTGCGCGCTTCAGCCTGCACCAAGTTACCACACCGCCCGCACGTCACACCTTGCTGGATCAAGGTGTCAATCTGCTGCGCAGCGCGTAACACCGGGATGCAGACGAAGTAGCGCGCGACGAGCACTAGCACGAACAACACGCCTACCAGCACCAGCAGTAACAGCACCAAAGAGACCATTGTTACCTCCTTTGTAACTGAAACCGTACCTATATTGTGGCATCTGGCGTCGTGAGCCCCAACCTGTTGTGTTTTTTTCTTGCTAAATCACCTCCTTTGCTGTATCCTAAGCTTAGTAGCCAAGGGAAGACTGGTTCATCCCAATCTATAGGAGGGTACTTAGAAAGTACCTTGCCCCAGCGAAACCAGCGCCAACCGAGCGACCACACAAGGTTAGGATCAACTCGCCCTCAAATCAGAAAACACACTTCCGCCCGCGACGAAGGCGCTGCTTATGCGCATCCTGCGCCGCAAGCCACTCGGCAAATTCATCGAGCAGAGCGCGAGCCGCCGCTTGGCGGCTTGAGTTTTCTGGGGATTGGTTTACACTCTCGGCACGCGAATCCGAGGGAAGGCCGCGGGGTGCCGAGTTGGGCGGGAGGCTATAGAACGTCTGCTGCGCGCACTGGTATCCCTGCCAATGAGCCGCGCAGACGCGGATCCTCATTGGCGGCGAGAGCTCTTTTAGCTCTATCCAGTCGAAGGCAGGCAGGCCGCAAGGGCCGTCCTTCTGCGGGTACTCGCAGGCATAAGTATCCAGTTTCAGGTTCATTGCTTACGCTCCTGCTACGGGGTGGTTGGTGAGCCTGAATAGGCTGATGCGTTGCTACACGACATCAGCCACCGAAAGCCCAGACGCCTGGCAGGGCGTCTGGGCTTTTTTCCTTCCTTCAAAGAGCAGGACTTAAAGGAACACTTTAAGTCAAAAATAAAGGGCGACGATGCTCGTCGCCCTTATGGGTGAAGGATGTTGGCGCCACACTCAGAAGGTGGCGGCGGACTAAATGCTATGTTCTTTATTAAATATCGAAACATTGTCGACATCTTACCTTATGATTTCTATTCAATCAAGACTTTTGTAACTTGGCGCGCGAATATGAGAATTGTTAGGGTTTTGCGGGAATCCAGCAGGGGGGCATAACCATCCTTTTAAGCGTGTTTAGCAGACTTCTTGATGTTGATATAAAATAGCCCGCTGGAATTTGAAGTTATCCGCTTGACGCAACTGGTTAGCTAAACACCTTTTGTTTCTCACCGGGGTTGGCTATTACAGTAATGCCTCACTTTATAAGCTCACAGTAGAGGGCAAACAACAACTTTCTTACCCAGTTTATAGTTTTGCCTTCAGTTTTTCGGGCAGCCTTAGTTCTAGATCGATCAAAGCCTCTACCGATACACCTGTCGCCCTCGCATATGCTAACAATACTAGCGGTGTTGGCTCACGCAAGCCCTGCTCGAACCTCGATACGTTGCCGGGGTAAATCCTGAGCGGAGCAGGCAGCTTCTGACTCCTCAAAAGTTCGACCATCTGCGCCTGACTCAGCCCAAGCTTTGACCTTATCTGGTAGAGCTTCTCGGCAAGTCCTGGGGTCTGGGGCCGCGATGATCCCATCAGAGTAGCCCTCCTCTGGGATCATCTCCCCGCAGTTTACTTTCGCTCCCGGCAGGGAGTATTATCTCGGCGCTCCCCGTAGGGAGCACCAGCCGCGCATAGGATGTACCTGCCCAGCGTCTCCACCTCGGATACTGGGCAGCTTTCATCACGGCCTACGTGCGCGGTAAGGGCTTAGCCATCAAGTGCTGCTGCGTGTGATTGTCAAAGAAATTACCTCCATAGGATAGCAGAACCTTACGCCAGAGTGGGGAGCGGCGCGCGCTTCCGTGTGCCGCCGGGATTGTCGCTAACCTGTACACTTCCGGCTAAGCAGCCAGGTTGCTCCCTCTTTCAATTGCGGCTCTTTTACCAAGGATCACGTCTCATGTCTCACCCGCCTGACACCTGCCGCTTACCTGCGCTGGTGTTGCTCTCGTTCGTATTGTGCCTGACAGGCTGGCCTGCTTCTGCGGGCCGCTCGGCCGCTAGCGCAGTACAGTCAACTGCCACAAAGACGGACGTAGTAGCGAAGCAACAGCAGGAGCTTGCCCAGCACTTCAGACGGCAGGAACTCATAAAGCTGGATACAGGGGCAGTCCTAAGTCAGCTCCAAGCCGGGAGGTTGTCACTTGCCACCAGCGGTCGCACGTTTGAACTCGTTCTCACCCCCCACGACCTGCGGGCGCCTGGGTTTCAGGCCCTCGAGACCCGCGACGGCGGCGTGGTCGGTGAGACGGCCCAGATCCCAGTGCAGACATATAAGGGAACGGCTGAAGGCGTGGACGGTGCAACCGTGCGCGCATCGGCCTCAGAGGAAGGCCTCGAGGCGGTGGTGCTCGCCGATACCGAGCAGTACTACATCGAGCCTGCGCGCCGGTACGCCGCTTCGGCCGGCACCGATGAGTACGTAGTCTATAAGGCGTCGGACGTGCACGAGGCGCAGCCCGACTCCTGCGGGGTAACAGCGGCGGCTAAGGTCAGCAATGCCGCACGGCAGGTGGCCGCCAGTGCTGCCCCCGCAGGCGTATCACTGCCCCTCGGCCGCGTGCTGGAAATCGCCACCGAGGCGGACTTCGAGTTCGTCACCGCAGCTGGCGGCGCAGCGCGGGCCAACAGCCAGATACTGAGCACTCTAAACCTCATCGAGGGGCTGTACGAGCGGGAGCTCGGCATCTCCTTCGCGATCACCTTCCAGCACGCTTGGACGACGAATGACCCGTACACCTCGACTGACGCGCTCGTCCTCTTGACCCAATTCCGGCAGCACTGGAATACCAACTTCGGAAGCGTCCGCCGCGACATCGCGCACCTATGGACAGGCAAAGACACAGACTCTGGCGGGATCGCCGGGGGCAACTGCTTGGGGTACGGATTAACCAGAGGTATCAGAGCGCGCACCACGGCCCACGAGATCGGCCACAACCTTGGGGCGAACCACCCCGACCAGCAGTCCCCGCCGGTGACCGAGTGCGAGGGCACGTTGATGCAGTCGTTCCAAGCCAAGCTGATGACCTTCTGCCCGTACTCGCGCAGCGAGATCGCCGCGTTCGTCACCGAGTCCATGCCGTGCTTGGCTGCCGCACCCAGTAAGTGCGCGCGGCTTGCCCTCTCCCCGAGCGGCGGCTCGGCCCTCGCCTCAGGCGGCCCTGGGGCCTTCACGGTCGATGCGCCGCCTGACTGCTCGTGGAGTGCGCGTAGCAGCGCCGGCTGGCTGGCCGTGGCCTCGGGCGGGACAAGAGCCGGTGCCGGGATAGTCAACTACACGGCGTCCCCGAATGCGACCGGCATCGCCCGCGTGGGAACGATTACGGTCGGGAGCCGGGCCTTCGCCCTGACTCAGGACGCAGCTTCGTGCGCATCGAGCCTAGCCCCGGTCGCGTGGTGGCGCGCCGAGGGCACCACGAATGACAGCGCGGGCCAAAACCACGGCGCGCTGCTCGAAACCGGGACGTACGGCGCTGGCCGAATCGGCCGGGCGTTCCACTTCAGCTCGGCGGCGATTTTCGAGGAGCAGTTCTATGCCCCCACGGCGGGCCTGCCGAAAGGGAGCAAGGACCGGACGGTAGAGTTGTGGTTTTCGGTCGAGGGGTACTTCGGCACGGCAACAGGTAAGCTCGCGAGCTTTGAAACCATCCAGCCCGGGAGCACCTACTTCGAACTCAGCGTCTCCGGCAACGAGTCCGGTAAAGTCTTCTTCACGAGCAGGAGCGGCGACACCATCGGCTCGCTCACCAGTTCCGCCTCGTTCCAGCTCGGCAGGTGGCACCACCTCGCCCTCACTACCCAAGGTGCCACCGCCACCATGTATCTTGACGGCCGGCTAGTCGCGCAGGGCCAGGCGCCGGTCAGCATCCCTGAGAACGCCGTGTTTTTGGCGGGCAATCAACTGAAAGGGAGCCTCGATGAAATCAGCGTCTACGACCGCGCCTTGAGCCCGGCCGAAATCCAGCGTGTCTTTGCAGGCGGGAAGTGCGGGGCGAGGCTGACCCTGCTGACCGAGCACGGCTCGGCGCGCGCCGTCGCGGTCGATTCGGTGACGCTCGTGCGCGACCCGTTCCCGTTTACCACGAGGCACAACATGAGTGCTGACCGGCGCACGCGCGTCACGCTCTTTGCCACGAACCTGGAGCCAGCAGCGGGAGGTCCCGCAGCCGTCACGGCCCAAGCCGAGGACGCCCAGCGCCGCGTCTTCCCCCTTACGGTTGAGTACGCAGGCAGCGTCCCCCACTTTCCTTGGCTCACGCAGATCGTCGTGAGGCTGCCCGACGGGCTCTCTGCTGGCGGGGACGTGTGGGTGAGCATCACCCAGAGCGGCAAGGTGAGTAACAAGGCGCTCATTAGGGTCACACCTGCCGGCAGCGGCGCACCGTGAGCTACCTGCGGCAGTAGATGCGTGCCTTGACAGATTTCCGCCGCATGCTACGCTTTAGGTACAGTAACCTTTCGCCCCATGGATCTCACCAGAGAATATTTCGATGAGGCCCTACAAAACCTAGCCGCCAAGTCTGATCTTTCCCCGCTCGCGACCACAGAAGAAGTTGCCGCTCTTCGAGATGACTTATCAGCCGTTAAGGGAGACGTGACTGCACTGAAGGATGAAGTGGGCACGTTAAAGGAAGACGTGGCTACAGTGAAGGCTGATATCTCCAGTCTGCACACAGAATTTGTGAGCCTTAAATCTGACGTTCGGGAAATTAAGGAAACGCTCGACGTACTCAATCGGCGGGATTTGGAGGACAGCAATGCCTTCGCCCGGGACATCGTGCGGCTCCAGAAGGACGTTGAGAAACTAAAGCTTTCGCGCGCCTCATAACGTATGAGCGCGTAAGAGCGCAGAGGAAGCCCGCCCCATTGGCGGGCTTTTTGCTTGGCTAAATTTGCCCACTTTCTTCTCGCATGCCTGCCGCTTACGCTATAGGTAAAGCACCCCGCAGCTTATTCATGTGTGCCTACCTTGTCGGCTGAGCGCATAGCTACGGTCCACACCATTAACGCCTCTCCATGCTACCGCCCGCCGAATTTATCAATCGAATACTTTGCGATGACGCCCGCGAAATACTTCAGAAATTACCGAGCAGGAGCATTGACCTCATCGTCACCGATCCGCCCTACGGAGACAACACGAGCTACGGCCCGCGGCGTGTACGGATCGCCGGCAACGAGCACCCGCTGCTCGCACTCGCAATCTTGCATGATGCGTATCGGCTGCTGAAAAACGACACCACCGCGTACATGTTCTGCGGCATGCAGCATCTTCCCTTCATCCGGTCATTCTTCGACCGATACACACGCTACCGCATCAGGGACGTGCTCATTTGGGACAAGGTAACTATGGGGGTGGGCAGCCCCTTCAGGAAGCAGTACGAGTGCATCCTTGTGCTAGAGAAGGGAAGGCCCCGATACCGCAACAAGACAATTCTCAACCTGCTCAGCTACAGCCGCGTGAGGGAAAGCAGGCATCCGCACGCCAAGCCGCTGCCGCTAATTAAAGCCTTGATCGCGCACAGCAGCGACCACGGCGGCGTGGTTCTTGACTCCTTCTTAGGGTCCGGCACCACCGCGCTCGCGGGGCAGCAGCTCGGGAGGCGATGCATCGGCATAGAAGTGAATCCTGCCTACTGCCATATTGCGGTGAACCGACTGAAGCAAAAAACATTACCCTTCGGCCGCGCCCGGGCCGCCTCCCCAGCTCGCTTCGAATCCTTAACCGGCCACCAAAATGCCGTTGCCGCGCCCTTACATCAACAGGATACTTTGTGGTGATGCCGCGCTCGTTTTAAAGCAGCTTCCAGACAACAGCGTCGACTGCGTGGTGACGAGCCCGCCGTACTGGTCGCTCCGGGATTACGGCGTCCGCGGGCAACTCGGGCTAGAACGATCATTCGAGGAGTATCTACAAAAGCTCCTCGTCGTGTTCGATGAGGCTAGGCGTGTCCTGAAGAGGGAAGGAACGTGCTGGGTGGTAATGGGTGACACCTATATGGGGGACGCACCCGTGAGAAAGAAGACCTCAGAGCAGGCTGAGGCTTTGCCTCCGGAAGCAAGGAGGCGCGGTGCCGTAGCAGCAGGAGGGCTTAAGAAGAAGTGTTTGGTGCAGACGCCCGCACGCCTCGCGATCATGATGACAGAGCGTGGATGGCTCCTGCGAAACGAGATCATCTGGTATAAGCCCAACTGCATGCCTTCCAGCGTCCGCGACCGCTTCACCGTGGACTTCGAAAAAATTTTCTTCTTCGTCAAAAGTCAGACCTACTACTTCAGGCAGCAGTTCGAGCCGCTAAAAGATGCCGGGCGGCTGCGGCGCCCGCTGCTCGGCCAGTCCGGAACGAGGAAGCGGCGGTACAGGGATCCTTATATTGCGGCAATCAACCCGGACACGGCAGCAGCCAGTAGCCTCAGAATGCTGCGGACCGGGAGGAATAAGCGGTGCGTCTGGCGGATCGCCCCCCGCCCGTATCTAGGGAATCACTTCGCCGTCTACCCGCCCGCGCTGATTGAGACGCCGATTAAGGCGGGGTGCCCCGAAGAGGGCATCGTGCTTGACCCATTCATGGGGAGCGGCACGACCGCACTGGTCGCGCACCGCCTCGGGCGGAAGTTTGTCGGCATTGAATTGAATCCGCGGTACGTCAGGCTGGCTCAGCGTCGCCTTGTAGAGGACGGTCATCACCTGCCCCTTCTCAACTCGGCTAATTGTACCCGCTAGGCTCACTCTCCCGTCAGGTTATAGGCTGATAGTGTCTCTAGGCTCATTAACCCTACGTTCGTGTCTTCTTCATCCATTCAAGATAATAACCTGACTATTTTTGCCACGACGGATTTCCACGGCCGGCGCGTCCCGTTCGGCATCAGACGCCGTGACCGCCGCGCGCACATCTACGCCATCGGCAAGACGGGCACTGGCAAGTCAACGCTGCTGCAAACCCTAATCGAGCAGGATATGAAGGCGGGAGAGGGACTCGCGCTCCTCGACCCGCACGGCGACCTCGTGGAAAGCGTGCTCGCCCGCGTGCCTGCTCAGAGAAGGGGAGACGTCATTTACTTTAACGTGTCCGACAGCACGAACCCCTTGGCCTTTAACCCACTGGAGCACATCTCGCCGCAGCACCGGCCGCTAGCCGCATCGGGGATGCTTTCGGTGTTCAAGAGTGTGTGGGCAGATTCGTGGGGACCGCGGCTGGAACACATCCTCAGAAATTGCTTGCTCGCCCTGCTTGACCAGCCGAAGGCCACGCTCGCCGATGTGCCGAGGCTCCTTGATGACGCCACCTACCGGAGGGGCGCGGTGGCGAACGTGCAGAGCGAGCAGGTGCGCGCTTTCTGGCTCAAAGAGTACGAGGGCTACCCCGTCCGCTTTCGGGCCGAGGCCGTCGCACCTATCCAGAACAAAGTCGGTGCGTTCCTCTCGAACCCCATCCTCAGCCGCATCATTACGCAGGCGCGCAGCTCCTTCCGCCTGCGCCAAGTTATGGACGAGGGGAAGATCCTGTTGGTGAATCTCTCCAAGGGCAAAATCGGCGAAGACACGACGGCCCTGCTCGGCTCCCTACTAGTTTCCCGCATGTCCTTGGCAGCCCTGAGCCGGGCCAATACCCCTGAAGAGCATCGCCGCGACTTCTACCTCTACTTGGATGAGTTTCAAGGGTTCACCACAGGGGAACTCGCCGGTATGCTCGCGACCCTCAGAAAATACCGGCTGAATTTAACGCTCGCCCACCAGTACCTCTCCCAGCTTACCCCGGAGGTGCGCGACGGTATCCTCGGCAACGCCTGCACCATCATTGCCTTCCGCATCGGGCTCGTTGACGCCGAGCTGCTCGCCAAAGAGTTTTACCCCACGTTTTCCGTAACCGATCTGCTCAGCATTCCTAACTACCGTATCTACCTAAAACTAATGATCGACGGCAAAGTGTCGGAGCCCTTCAGCGCACAGACCGTGCTGCCGTCCTCATACACTCGCCCACGGCCTTAACCCCGCTTCGATGGGGGGCTGTACTGCGCTCGTCTCTAAAGGGACGCGCGCTCTTAGCCCCGCAGACCGAAAACCTATAAGGAGGAAAAGTGCGCCCACCCTGCGAGCCGCCTCTTGTGCTCATTATTTGACCAGAGGAAATGGGCTTTGCAGGCAGCATGGTAAGGAGTAGCGCAGCATGGGAAAAGCCAAAGACCGCCACCACATCATCCCCAGCGTCCGCTGCCGGGAGCTAGGCATCCCGCCGAATTTTACCGGCAACGTCAGGAGGGTTTCGGTGTCAAAGCACCGCGCTTGGCACACGCTGTTCGGCACCGCCCTGCCCGAGGAGGCTGTGGAGATCATCAGGGCCGAGTGGAGCCTGACAGCAGAAGGGGAGCAGGCCCTAAAGCGAATGCTAGGCAACGTCGCGCTGTTGAGGAGGAAGAAATGAGCACTGACACACCACTCAACTGCCACCGCTGCGACCTGCCCATCCCGAGGAAAACCGAAGTGTTCCTGAACAAGGAGCCGTTTCATGCCGGCTGCGCCGTAGCCGCAGTAAAGGAGAGAAAGAATGAACGCAACTCTCATGACGCACAAAGGCGCGAGGAAAGTGACGCGGCAGGAGCTGTCAGATGTGCAGACTCCGCCAGCAACTGATACGTTCAAACCCGTCCCGCACGCAACCGTCATCGACGAACTGGAAACTGCCCTGGCGTTCCGCCACATCAAGGTTGCGCGTGACGAGTACGCCATCTCCCCGGACGGCATGCGGCTGTTCAGCCTGTTGGAGCTGGACGCCGAGTACGAAGGGGTGAGGTTTGCCATCGGCCTCAGGAACGCTAACGACAAAAGCATGCGCCTCGGCATGGTGGCCGGCTATCGCGTGTTCGTGTGCGACAACATGGCCCTGTCAGGGGATTTCAAGCCCCTGCTCGCCCGTCACACTAAGCACTTCAACCTCATAGACTCCCTGTCTATGGGCGTGGATCGGATTCAGCGCGGATTCGAGCCGCTTCGGGAGGCAATTGACTTCAAGCGCGGCTACCAACTCAACGATGAATTGGCGCGCTCGATCATCTACCGGGCGTTTTTGGAGAAGCGGTTCCCGCTCAAGCTCCTGAAGGTCGTGCACAAGGAATTCTTCCTGGCACCATCGCACGAGGAATTCAGGCAGCAGACCGTGTGGAGCCTGGAGAACGCTTTCACCACGTCCTTCAAGGAACTGAAGCCGGACAAGCAGTACGAAATGACTGCCAAGCTCGGCACGTTCCTCCAGCCTTACGCGCAGGCGTTCTAACCCACTACCGTCTGGCTTGTGATGCCCTCAGCTACCAAGGGAGGGTGTCGAGCCTGACACCCTCCCTCAACAAAGAGAGAACGCATGGACCTGCTGCATGAAGACTGCGAGGGGTACATAGATTCGCTCGAACCGGAGAACTATGGGCGCTGCGAGAAGTGCGGGGAAGAGGGACTGTTCCGGGTCGTAAGGGAGAAAGACGACAATGCGTTTGCCATCTTTTACGAGACCGGGAGCGCTGCGCAACTGCTCTTTCAGAGTGCCGCCACAACATTGCTTTTAGCACTAACAATGGTGCTTACTACGCTGCATACCAGCGAAGAGACTGCTAGAAATAGTAGTCTCCTTTTTTGTGAGATCGATACAAATCCGCTGCCCGTAAGGTATACAAATCCGAATTGTAGTTGACGCTCCTTATCCAAGTCCCGCGATTTATAGGACGTTCACGTAGATAAGGTAGCCGTCTCCAGAAGGCCTTCCTCGGCTGACCGCTCCTTACAGCTCAGTCGTCGTCATCTTGATTAGTTCTGAACCGTGCTACCAGCGGTAGGTGATCTGAGATGAAGCCCGTGTACGTGGTGCAAGTAAATGGCGTGCCGGTTTCGGATGAAAAGACACTGGCGTCATTGAAGTTGATTGTTCTCATGCTTCCCGCAACGAACTCCCGCGTATGAACCCTAGAGATGGCGAAGCCGTCGAGGAGCCTGCCTTCCACCTCATCCTCACCGCCATCTCCACAGTCGTTGATGTGGGATAGTGAGAGCGCCTGCGAGGAAATGTATCGCAGGAACTCATTGTTGCTCGGGCCGGGACTCATGGTTCTAAAGTTCACTGCGTCTTGGCCGGGCACCATGTTGTAGTCGCCTACCAAGAGAACGTCTCTTTCGCTTCCTTGCGTCTGCTGACGGATGAAGTTGGCAATCGCTGTGGCTTGCCGGGTGCGGATACGCTGCGGGTCTCTTGAATTTGTCTGCGGGTTTCGCGGCCTCCCTGCTTTCATGTGAACGCCGATGAGGATGAAGTCGAACTGTCCAACCTTGACTCTGGCCGCCAACGCTCGTCGTAGCCGTTGGTTGCCGTCGTCAGAGCCGGGAATGAGTTGCACGTTGGAAACCGTCACCGAGTTCTTGAAGAGGATGGCGATATTCTGGGAGGCGGTTTGAGAAAGTATCCTCACGTCATAACCCGAAAGCTGATTCTTTATGTCAGTTGCCACCGAGTCCGGGTTGACCTCCGACAGCACGAGCACGTCGGGGTTCATGTTTCGGATGGCCCTGGACAGCCGCTGAACTTTATTTTCGTACAGGAACGCCGCCTCTATGTCCGCCTCGGTCAAATTTGGGTAGTATTCCACGAAGTCTTGCACGGTGGTGTCCGTCCGGATCGAGCTGGCGATGAGGCTCATGGGATGCGCAGGCCGAGCACGCACGGCTCGCATTGCTAGACTTTGGGTTGACGGTGATCCGCTTCAAAAGCCTCTCCTCCGCACGATGGGCGGCCGCCGGGCTCCTCTTCTTTTCATGTCATCTTAACTCCCACAGCATCTCCTCTCTGGAACCCTGAAGGGCGTCCTGCCGGAATAGAAAATGCCTTCCGTAAATCGCCGCGTTGGTTTATAACCATTACTTCCCGCGAAAATCTATCGAAAGTTAACTGTAGTGTGTCATCTGGCCTGAGCACGGAGGCCGGGGCCGTAAGGAAGATGCTTGAGGACGAACTCCAACCTGGGTGGGTGACTGAAGAAGGTGTTAGGCATACGGACGGGCAGCCCCTCGCGGGCGAAGCCTTCTTTCGCATGATGCTCGAGAGCATCCGCGATTACGCGACCTTCGCGCTGGACGCGCGCGGCCGATCCTAAGGTAACCACCGCCCCGAGGCGGGGCGCGAAGCCGCCGCGAGAATGATTCTGGTACTACTTATGACACGTCAAAAGAGGCAGCCGTTGACCTTAGACGCTGCAAAAGCAGCGGAAGACCGCGAATTTCTTGAGGCCATGGCGACAGATTTGGGAGTGGATGATAATACGCGATCACGAGCCAGTTTGATTTTAAGAATGAGTGGGGGCGAAGACCTAAAAACCGCAGCAGAGCGGGTTGGTATATCGGTCGGGACTGCAAGGGATAAGGTTAAGCAGTTCAATAGTGGCGGCTGGAAATCGTTACTTACAGTTATGGCGCCGCGCGGCGGTGACTTTCTTGCGCGCTACGACCAAGGGTATTGGGCGGAGCGTTTGGTACGAAATTACTTAGACCAAAGCATGACCCACCGCGCCGTGCCTTACGGCACTTCCCGCAGTGAACCTTTCACGGACATGCATAGCTTCCGACAATATATAGAAGCAGAGTTCCAGTTACAGGCGTGGTCGGCAGGAGGGCGTTGGAAACGTCCAGACCTACTTATGATCCCGCGAGAAGTGCTCAGGGAGGAAAAGGGAAATGATACTTGGACACCTGACCTGAAGCACTTAGATAACGAACACTGTAGTAGGTATGTAGAGAAGGCTGACGCTGCTATCGAAGTCGAGACTAGCCTCTGGCAGGTTAAAAAGGCTACAGTCCGTTTGAGTTACACGGTAAAGGTTGAGGACTTGGAGGCACTGCGGAATTGGGTACGTGCTAATAAGAAACCGTTGTTCATTGTACAGGTCTTTTATGACTGCGCCTATGCACTGCCATTTGCAACACTGGAAGAGGTAATCAGTCTGTCGCCTACAGACCCCCGCCATGTTTCAGCCAAAATAGACAACGTGACGAAGAAGGAGACATACAAGATTCCTCTCAACGAAGGGATACTACTTGGTAGCATTGCGGAGCCAGACGTGGAGGGCAAGGTTTTTAAGGCTCCAAATGGTAAGGTCACAGTATACGGACGGCTCACGGGGTCAGCTATTGAAGTGTCTAGCAGAGACGCGCTTGAGCGCCTTGCAAAAGGTATCCTATCAGGCGGCCGAGGTGAGCAGGATACTACCGACCTAGCCGCTCTACCCGCAGCTGAAGGCGGCAGAGAATATGAATCAGAAAGTGATTGATACCCGTCTAATCAAATAACCGGGCTTGTACATTGAAAAAATCAATGGGGACGTTGCCGAGTTCTTTAGGCTCAATCTTGTGTAACCCGCCGCCATAGACACGCCCTTCGCCAGTCATCGTCTCATACGAGATTTGATTAAGGTGCCGCCAGATGTCCTCTAAAAGATTGGGATTACGTCTAAACTCACTTTCTAATATGGGCTTAGGATACAGCATCAAATAAACGTTAGCGGCGGTCGCCTTTGAACGATTAAGAATGAAGCGGAATGGCCTGCCGCTTTTGACATTCCGCCGCCCCATATAGGTACAAAGTAATGGCGCGGGAGGACGTAACTCCTGCATGTACCACGGAGACCTGCCCTTACATAGATAGCGTTGGTTGATACCCTTTTTCACACCTAAGTTGAAGTATTTCCATAGTGCTCGATATCCAGTCTTTACCTCTTGCTCTGGAAGATTGCAGTTCACCAGATAGAAGTTAGTGTTTAGTATTGGCTCGCCCTTATCATCGGCAGTTATCTCATCTGAATTTATGTATCGCGGGCTAGGAAGAATCGGTGTCAGGAATTCAGTCGGCAAGTCATGTTCAGCGATCTGTTCGCGTGTCAGCACGAAATAATCGTTTGCGCCAGTAGCTAGGCCGCGTTTAATGCTGAATAAATCTGACAGGTTTAACCGATGCGTAGATACACCCTGAACCTGCTGCGCCAGCGGTAGATTCGTCCACTTATGTGTTTGGGCTAATGTACTCGAAGGGATAAGTTTTGAGACCGAAGGTTGCTCCAGCGCCCCCCAAACGTGAACTCCACCGCATGATTTGCTGGTGGCAAATCTTTCTTGAACCAGACTATGGCGGATGACACAAGTGCGTCATCAAACTGAACATCGCTTGGGTTGAATCGGTGAATACGTAACAACGTCACATTCTTGAGTAGATACTCCTTTACCTCTCTCCCGTAATTCACGTCCATGAACTCACTGGGTATGAGCCATCCCGACAAACCACCCTCGGCTAACCAAACGTCGGCTGCGCAAAGGAAATAGCAGTAGAGACCTGATAAACCGCTAAGGTTAACTTGGGCTATTTTCTTCGCCAGGCCTCGTAGGCGTTGCTTATCACTACCGGATAAGTGGTGATGCCGCACGTAAGGTGGATTACAAATGATTAGGTTAAATTTATCTTCATTCGACTGAGGCTTCTGGGCTTTTGTAAAGTCCCTTATGTGTAGTTTCAGGGGAGTACCCGCCCACAGCTTAATGGCGTCATCGGCATAATGATTATCAATCTCGTACCCCTCCGCTCTTTTAATTTGGTTCGGGGGGAAAGTTTTTATTAGGGCTGAATAGAATGCTCCTGTACCAAATGCAGGGTCGAGGAATCTGACGCTCAACGAGGCGGGTAAAAGCGACTTTGCGTATCGGATAATATCTGTCGCCAGCTTGATAGGGGTGGAATATTGTCCAAGCCTGTTTCGCTCCTGCTGGGTTTTAGCGGAGTCTAAGCGGTTCTGCAAATCCTGACGGGTAGATTCGATGGTATCAAGTACTGCCATGACTTAAAGCTCAAACTTCCCTACTAATGTCTCCTACCGCTTCGTACCCTAAGTTGCCCGCATCGAAATAGCCTCGAAGGCAAAGTATAAAAGAAGTCCAAGGCTTTTTAGAAGTTAGACCGCTTATTAATGAAGTCCGGATCAATGTGTCCATTCTTAAATCGCAAGAGGCGGGGATGAATTTCATCCCCGCCTCTTGATTTGCGCTTCAGTGAAGGAAGAGCGTGGGCTGACGCACGCCCGGTTAGGCTAGCGTGCCGAGCGTGCGCAGGTTGCGAGATACCAAAGGTACTGCGTGAGCCTGGGCATCCATGAGGGAGCCGGCGCGCACACGTAGCCGCGGCGCTCGAACTGCTGCCTTGTGAACTGCGCTATCTGCTTGTAGATAGCATCCTGCAACGCGCTACCGCGGTTCTGCGCGGAGGCGACGCCGGTGCAACTGACGACCAGCGCCACGGCGAGCAGGGCGGTTCTCAGTTTCCGCATCGCTGTGCTTCTCCTTTCTATAAGGTTTGGTGCTGCTCGGCACCGACAGCGACACTGTATATTCAGGGTTAGAGGAGAGCGACGCGACCTCATCGGTCGCAGCATTATTCGCGCTTCGCGCGACGCTCGCGCGACCAGCGGATCGCGCACATTACGCAGCGGCGGCGGTCACTTTCAGCCATTCGACGAGCGCCGGCCGAAAAATGTAAATCGTGCCGCCGATTTTGAGCGCACTCAGGTAGCCCTTCGAGACCATCTGCCGAATCGTACTGTCGTCCTTGTTGAGCAGGGCCGCAACCTGCTTCACGGTCCAGAAGTCCCGCTCGCGCTCCCGCGGTGTTGCGCTCAGGAAACGCTCAACTAATTCTTCCGGCGGGATCGGTATGACGACCCTGCGCCCCGTGTGCTCTCTCGCCATAGGTGGTGATCCTCCGTCGCCTGTTCTCAGCCCCAACTTCCGATATAAGATGCCGGCCGCGAATTCGGCTTGGCGCACCTTCTATATCGCCGCACAATCTTTTCGAGCTAACAAGCAGCGAGCTAAAGAGCGTTGGTAGTAATAGTGCAAGCTAGTTCATATAATGACCTTCCTATGGCTGCGGACACTATCTAATGGTTACTTTTCGCCGCTGACCCCAACCACTTGTGTTTTTTCTTGACTGAAAACCTGTCACTGCTATACTCTAGATGTTTAGTTAGGAACTCTGGTTCATGACAGCCTAGAGGAGGGTACTTGAACAGTACCTTGTCCATGCGAGACCAGAACCAGGCAACGCGACCTCTTACGAGCGCCAGGAACAACTCGCCTTCAAACCAGAAAAAGCGCGATCGTTACCAGCCGCGGATTCTCTTTCGGCACCCGTCCTGCCACGCAAGCCACTCGGCAAAATCTAGTAGCAGTTCGGAAGCCGCCGCCGGGCGGCTTGTATTTTCTGTAGATTTGCGTATGCTCTGCCCACACAGATCAGGTGCGGGCGCTGGGGGGGCCTTAGGATTCGGCTCCGGCGGGAGCTTATAGAATGTCAGGTGCGAGAAATTGTATCCGAGCCAGTGGGCCGCACAGACGCGGACGCGTAGCGGAGGTGAGAGCTCTGATAGCTCAATCCAGTCAAAGGCTGGTAACTGGCAAGGTTCGTCCTTCTGCGGGTACTCGCAGGCATACTTCTCCTGTTCTAGGTTCATCATCGTCTCTCCTTGGACCGGGGAAGGTTGATGAGCCTGGCAGCCTGATGCGTTCGGCAAAAACGCATCGGCTACAACGAGCCTGAGTGCTGCATGCAGCACTCAGGCTTTCTTCTTCTCAAAGAGCGGAACTTAAAGAAGAACGTTAAGAAAAAATAATGGGCGACGGTAGCCGTCGCCCATTAGCGGAGAATTTCTGCCTGCGCCGCCTTCAATAAAAGCGGCGGGCTGTCGGTATTGTGAAAACACCCGACCATGATGGGCGTATTATATCTGGTCCTACTTTGTTTTGGCAAGAAATTTGTAACCGCTAATTAATGGGTCGTCTGGCAAAGCTATTTTGTTTAATAATAGAGACACACCCGATTACCTCAGGTGTGTCTTTGAATATAAGGCCGCATTAACCTGCTGCTATCTATCAGGTTGAAAGTACTCTGCGCGCCGGTATTTTGGCGCGTGAGGTTAAGTCTAATGTTTGCGACGGGCGTTAAGTAATTGATGAAAATATTTCCGTTGACAGTCGCCTAACAGCACACGTATCCTCGCCCTCGCTTTAGCTTGAGTCGCCTGCTTCTCACCTTGCTACTTTTAATTCTCACGTCGGCCTTATACCGAACGGCCCTGAGCCGCGGGTGCATGCGCCGGCCAGCACCTTATGATCTCCCTTACCCGAGACGGATTCCGCCATGCCATATAAAGTATTGTCCGCTCTCCCGCCAAGGATCGGACTCATTACCGCCGCCTGCCTCATTGTAGCCCTGTGCGCTGCCGCCCCGGCTGCGCGCCGGTGGATGTCCCCGGCGGCCGCGGCGGGTCCGGTCGCCTCCCGCCAGGAGCAGTCGGGGTATAAGCACAGCGCCATTGTTTTCGCGCTCCTGCCGACGGGTTTTGATCCTGCTGAAGTCACCCTGCCGCAAGGCCGCTACCTGCTTGCCGTTGAAAACCGGACCGGACTGGTAGAGGAGATCGAGTTGCGTCTCCACCGGGAGAATAGCGACAAGCTGCGCGAGAAGCGCGTACCCAAGGGCAAACGGGCATGGAAGGAGGTCATAGACCTGCTGCCCGGCCGCTACGTTGTGAGCGAGGCCGGCCACCCGGACTGGGTTTGCCATATCACGATCACGGACTGAACCCGGCATGCGAGTCGCCCGCGCAGCCGTCCTCAGATTCTCACGCCCGGAGTTCGCAGTCATGCCCCACGCCCGTTTACGCTGCCGCAAACCCTCATCCGTACTCCGGCTCGCGCTGAGTTTAGCCGCCGTGTTGCTGCTGTCCGATGCGGCCGCCGCGCAGAGCAACACAGACGGTACCACCCCCGCCGCTATCACCCCCGGCGCGCCGGCCGGGTCGTATGCGCTCTCGGGCTTTGACAACATTAACCTCTTCAACGGGAACCTCAACTTCAGCCTGCCGCTGCTTAATGTGCGCGGGCGCGGGGGCGCGCAGCACACCGTCACGCTCCCCGTCGAGCAGCACTGGCGCGTTGAGCGATTCCCGGATAGCTCGACCAACTCAGGTTACTACTACCCGAGCTACAACGTGTGGTATGACGTGCGCCCCGGCTACGGGCCGGGCGTGCTCCTGGCGAGGACGGCCGAGCAGGGCGACCAGGAATGCTCGTCCACCTTAGGGCACGTTCCCCAGTACGAACTAACGCGCCTGACCTTTGTCGCCCCGGACGGCACGGAGTATGAGCTGCACGACAAGCAGACGGCCGGCAGGCCGCTGCCGATCACCGACCCGTGCCTCGGCACCGTGGCCTCGCGCGGCAGGCTGTGGACGACGCCCGACGGCCAGTCCCTGACGTTCATCGCGGACTCCGACTCCGACCTGAGGTTTGGCTATCTGCTGCTGCGCGATGGCACCCGCTACCGGATCGAGAATGAGGTGGTGGCTTGGCTGCGCGACCGCAACGGCAACAAGATCAGCTTCACCTACGACCAGTTCCGGCGCGTCAAGACCATCACCGACTCGCTCAACCGGGTCGTCACCGTCGAGTATGACATCGCGGATGTCTCCCCCTACGGCACGTGCGACCGGATCAGGTACCGAGGGTTCGGCAATCTGGAGCGGATCATCCGCGTCTCGAAAGGCTCTCTGAGCAACCGGCTGCGCCCCGGCTCGGGCTACGCGATAAAGACGACGGGGCAGCTCTTCAACAACGGCTTCGGCGGCGACCCCTACGCCACCCAACCCGCTAACCTGCCAGTCACCGCAGCCGTCTGGCTGCCGGACGGGCGCTCCTACCAGTTCTATTACAACGAGTACGGAGAGCTGGCACGCGTGGTGCTGCCGACCGGCGGCGCCTTCGAGTACGACTACGCGGCTGGGGTGTCGGATGGCCCGGCCGGCGGGCTGTGGTGGCCCGACATTTACCGCCGCGTCGTGGAGCGGCGCGTCTACGCCGGCGGCGGCACGGGCGCCGCCTTTGACTACAAAATGAAGTACAGCCGGCCGGAGACGCAGGCTGGGACGCTAGGGTTCGTCCAGGTCGAGCATCAGAGGGCCGGTGGCGTGGTGTTGTCGAAGGATAAGCACTATTTCTACGGGAGCGCGGCCCACTCCCCCTACCGCCCGGGCGGGCCTCTGTTTGAATACCCCGGCATCACGTACGGGACGTGGAATGGCGGGAAGGAGTACCGAACCGAGGCGCTGGATGCAGCCGGGGCGGTGCTGCGCCGGGTCGAGCACACCTGGCAGCAGCGCGCCCCCGTGTCGTGGTGGAGCTCGTGGGTGCAGGAGGGCTACGACACCTCGATCAGCCCGCCTGAGCCGGCCAACGACCCGCGGCTGGTAACGACCGTGACCACGGTCGAGCCGGGCGGGGCCAACCTTGTCTTGAAGCAGACAGCCGTCAACCCGCAGACCGGGGCGGTCGGGTTCGACCAGTTCAACAATCAGACTGACGTCTGGGAGTATGACTTTGGCATCGCCGCGGCGGGCGCGCTGCTGCGCCGCACGCATACCGACTTTGTGACAGTGGCCGCTTACATTAACGCCGACGCCGCCCCGTCCCTCGGGGCGCACCTGCGGTCGCTGCCTGCCGGGCAGTGGGTCTCCTCGGATGCGGGCGGCGCGACCAAGCTGGCGCGCACGACCTACGAGTATGACAACTACGCCTCCGACTCGCGCCACGCCCCGCTCGTCGCCCGCGCCGGCATTACCGGCCACGACCCGGCCTTCACCGCCTCCTTCACCGTAAGGGGTAATGTGACCGGCGTGACCTCCTACGCCGACGCGGCAACGCCCTCGGGGCCGGTCACTGCCTCGACGCTGTACGACGTGGCCGGCAATCCCGTCAAGACCGTGAACGGGCGCGGCCACGTCTCGCACGTGGGCTATACAGACTCGTTCTCCGACGGCGTGGCTCGCAACACATACGCCTTCCCGACCTCGACAACCTCGCCCGTCCCCGATCCGACGGGCGTGTACGGGTCGGCGACCGCGCTCACTACTTCGGCGGTCTACGACGTCGCAACGGGCCTTGCCCGCTCGGCCACCGACGCCAACGGCAGGGTCACCGCGTTCGAGTATAGCGATCTGCTCGACCGGCCAACGCGCGTGAACCGCCCCGACGGCGGCTGGACAAGCTTCTTCTACGACGACGATCACCCCTGCGGCCCCTACGTTCGCACGGACACGCTGCTTGATGCGGCGGGGCGCGTGACGAGCAACTTCCAGTTCTTCGACCGCCTGGGGCGGCCGGTGCGCACCTTTAGGTCCGACCCGCAGGATGCGGCCAAGCCGTACCTGACCGCCGACACCCAGTACGACGCGCTGGGCCGCGTCTGGAGGGTGTCGAGCCAGTACCGCTCCGCCGGCTGCACATCGCCTGTGAACCCTGCGGGGCGCTGGGCGGAGACGACTTTCGACGCGCTGGGCCGGCCGACGCAGGGCAAGACCACCGCGGACAACGCCGTTGTGACGAGCGCCTACAGCGGCAACCAGATAACCGTCACCGACCAGGCCGGCAAGCAGCGACGCAGCGTGACGGACGCGCTCGGCAGGCTCACGCGGGTAGTCGAGGACCCAGCGGGACTGGCCTACGCGACCGACTACGCCTACGACGCGTTGGGCAGCCTGCGCAAGGTCACCCAAGGCTCCCAACTCCGCTTCTTCGCCTACGACTCTCTGGGCCGCCTGATCCGCGCGAAGAACTCGGAGCAGGGCGTGCTGGCTGCGGACGCCGACTTTCCCGCCCTGACCGACTCCACCTCGGGCACGGCCAACAGCCAGTGGTCTGTCGGCTACAAGTACGACGCCTCGGGCAACCTTGCCAAGCGCAAGGACGCGCGCGGTGTCACGGCTACTTACACGTACGACGCGCTGAACCGCAACACAGCGGTCGGCTACTCAGACGCCACGCCCGACGTGACACGCACCTACGACGGCGCGACCCTCGGCAGGGGGCGGGCGTGGCGGAGCGAGGCGGCCGCGACCGCCCGCACAACCATCTCGGAGTATGACGCTGTGGGCCGTCCCAAGTCCTACAGCCAGCAGTTCTGGGCGGGGAGCGCGTGGGGCACGGCCTTCGCCGTCAGCCGCGCTTACGACCGCGCCGGCAATGTGACCTCGCAGACCTATCCTTCGGGCCGCGCTGTCAGTTACACCTACGATGCGGCGGGCCGCCTTGCCGCCTTTAGCGGCAACCTCGGCGACGGGGCACAGCGTACCTACGCGTCCGAGGTACGCTACCACGAGATGGGCGGAATGGAGCAGGAGCGCTACGGGGCGGCCACGTCTGTCTACAACAAGCACTTCTACAACGTACGCGGCCAGCTCTCGGAGGTGCGCGTCAGCACGCAGAGCATCCTGGCGGCCGACCCCGGCCACTGGAACCGCGGGGCCATCCTAAACGTCTACAGCGGGCTGGCCGGGTGGACCGAGAGCCGCGAGGACAACAACGGGAATTTGCGCAAGCAGATGGTCTTCGTCCCGAATGATGACTCGATCTCAGGCTGGTGGGAGACCGCCTTCTTCTACGACTACGACTCTCTGAACCGGCTCTTCCAAGCCCGCGAGGCGCGCAACAACGCCAACCAGTGGGTGCAGTACTTCAACTACGACCGCTGGGGCAACCGCACGATCAACGCGGCGAACACCACGAACGCGCCCGAGCCGCAGTTCACGGCGAGCGCGGCCACGAACCGGCTCGCGCCGCCGGCCGGCTTCACGATGAACTATGACGCGGCCGGCAACCTCACCTACGATAATTACACGGGGGCCGGCACGCGCGGCTACGACGCCGAGGGGCGGATGACCTCGGCGCAGTTCGTGTCCGGGCAGTTGCAGACTGCGGTCTACGCATACGACTCAGACGGTCGCCGCGTCAGGCGGGGCCTCGGGGTGGGCGGCGAGGTCTGGCAGGTATACGGGATGGATGGGGAACTCTTGGCCGAGTACGCATCCGGGGCGGCGCCCCACCAGCCGCTGAAGGAGTACGGCTACCGCGGGGGCGAGTTGCTCATCACCTTAGAGGCCGGGCAGAGGAGCAACGTGGCGCTCTCGTCAAAGGGGGCGATGGCAGCGGCCTCTTCCACCTTCGACGCCAACCGTGCGCCGGCAGCGGCTATCAACGGCGACCGCAGGGGCCTGCACTGGGCCTCAGACCCTGCGACAGGCAGCGGCTGGCACGATGCGACGCAGAACGTCTTCCCCGACTGGCTCGAAGTCACTTTCGCCGGGCCGAAGACGATCTCTGAGGTGGATGTCTTCTCTGTGCAGGACGACTTCACATCGCCCATCGAGCCGACCGAGGCGACGACGTTTACGCTTTACGGGCTGACGGCCTTCGACGTGCAGTACTGGACGGGGTCGGCGTGGGCGACCGTACCCGGGGGCAGCGTCGCCGGCAACAACAAGGTGTGGCGGAAGTTCACCTTCCCGGCCGTGACGACCTCGAAGGTCAGGGTGGTGGTCAACGGTGGGGGGAGCGGCCACAGCCGCATCGCGGAGGTCGAGGCGTACGAGGCGTCAGCCTCCGGGCAGGTCAGATGGCTCGTTACGGACCACCTCGGCACGCCGCGGATGATCATCAACCAGAGCGGCAGCCTCAACGAGGTGGTGGGGAACGAATATAAGGGGGTGGTAAGGCACGACTATCTACCGTTCGGGGAGGAGATCCTCGCGGGCGTCGGTGGGAGAACGACAAGTCAGGGATATTCGCAACTGGACGGCGTGCGAATGCAGTTTACCGGGAAGGAGCGCGACGCAGAGACCCGCTTGGATTACCTCCTCGCTCGCTACTATGCGAGCACGCAAGGGCGCTTCACTTCGCCCGATCCGTTGCTCTCATCCGGCACGGTCTATAACCCGCAGACATGGAATCGCTACGCCTACACGATAAACAACCCGCTGAAGTACACCGACCCGTTCGGCATGTACATATGCAATGGTAGTAAGGATCAGTGTAAGGATGTCGAGAAAGGGTTGAAGAACTTGGAGAAGGCGCGTGACTCTTTCAAGAAGGGGTCGGACGAGCACAACCGACTTGACAGGTCTCTGAAGGCGTATGGGGCGAAGGGAGTGGACAACGGGGTGACTATCGAATTCCGTGCGACGAAAAGTGGTGGACCGGCTGCCACAGAGATAACAGTCAGGGACAAGGACCAGAACGGCGTTAAGGATGTTACTGCTGACAACCCAACAGGGCAGGGCATCACCGTTCAGATTGATCCGGCACAGAATAAAAGTGCTGAGGATTATGTTCAGAGTCTTGGTCACGAGGGGTCACACGTGGCTGACGGCACAGATCTTGTCGGGGCGCTGCCGACGAACTTAACCGATCCTGCTGTCGCAACAATTATAAATGGGCCATTGAATCTGACCGATTACGTCACGGAGACAAAAGCCTATGAAGTTTCTTCCTTTATCGCTCAAGCGCGTGGCGCTAGCACGCTCAGCGTCGGTAAAAAAGGTGGTAATATGTACGAGATATGGAACTCCGGATGGAGTCAGGCAGACAGAGCCACGAAACGGGCGGCGGGGATAGACAAAGTCTTGGCAGAACCTAAAAGCAAGGGCGGGCTGTATGAGGTGACGCGCGCTAATCAGGGGGACAAACTCATACAGTGAACGTTTGAGGGAACAGGTAATGAAATTTAGCAAAACTCCAAGCAGCCGAGTGTGGCTACTTGTGCTTTTCATCTTGCTTCCTACCTTTGCTCCTGCTTTTCCCATTAGCCATGCACAAGACTACACAGTAACGATCTCTACTGTTTCAGACTGCAAAGGCGAGTTAGTTGAAGGTGAGCAGTATAAAGTGGGGGAGCAAGTTAAGGTTAAAGTTATGATGACGAATATCGCTACTGATACTTTGAACGTGCCGAAAGGCGAGGACTATTACCGCCCACAGTTATTCCGAGACGGGCAACTAGTTGCCTACCGGAAAGAAGTATCAGAGCGAACCGAGAAATTGGGAAAGGGCACCGCAGCTCGTATTACAGGATTCTTATTTCTTAAGCCGAATGAGCCCCATGTGGATACTATTGACCTTAACTACTGGTATGAACCGCTTGAAGTTGGGCAATATCAACTTTCCTTACAACGCATATTTTTTAAACAAAGAATTGAATCAAATGTCGTGCTCTTCGAGGTCATCCGTTAGCCGAATCATCTCCGTATAGTGGCCGCGCCTAACAAGTCAGGCATTCGGCCCGATGCCCTGTAGCAGGCTGTAATGTCCCGTATCGTGCGGGCGGCCGGATACGGACCATCCTCGCAAGGCTGTTGTTAGAGCGCTGTGGCACCGCGGGCGGATGTGGTCGCTACCGAGGGGGTAGATTTGTCAACTGGCTTCAATGCACCGCCGAGAGCAGGTTAGGGACCGGCCGTCTCCAGTGAAGTTATAAAAGCATTTACCCGGTCTAGGTATCCAGGGCCGAGTTGCCTCCTTCCAGCCTCCCGCCGCCTCCACGTGCCCACATCAACCCCAAGCGCCGCGGCTACCCTCTCTTGGGAAAACCCCAAGCACTGGCGGATAAGCTTGAGCCATTCTGAAGTGGGCGGGCTGGCAGTGTAGGGGCAGTAGCCGAGGAACTGGATAATCCTCGGGATGAACCGCACCGCAGGTTCAACCCTGTTACTCTCCCAGTTGAAAACGGTGGTTTCGTCCACCCCAATTTCTTCAGCCGCCTGCCTCTGAAACAGCCCCAAGTCAAGCCTCCTCGCCCGGAGGTGGTCGCCGTATGTGCTTAATGCGGCAGGGTATGACCCGTTTTTGGGCTTTTTAGCCAATAGCGCCAAATGGCAAAAAGGCAGCGCGGGGATGCGGGTAAAGCACCGCGAGTGGGCTGAACCTTGGCAGCAAGAAGGTCTATATAATAGAACCAGCTCCCCGTAGTTATGGTTTCGTGATACTTAAGTCAACTTCCAGCCTTGAGCGCCTGCGCGCTTGAGAAAATCTTTCTCTTACGGCATTTCCAGAGCGTGCTGGCGGGAACAAAATAATTGAGATACTCCCATATCAGGGATTGCTCCGACCGTTAAAACCACGGCAGCATCCCGCCATCCGAATTGTTGCCCCTATTTTTATTGACATACGCTACACGCAGGAATATCTTTCCCGCGCCTGTAATGCTGCTTATCTGCTGACGAAAGCCTACCCTCGTCAGCATTGAAACACCGGCGGCGCACCTCCCGATGCCCGCGTCGCCACTGAAACATTCCTGGGGAAAGAATCATAACTAAATAGAGGAGGCTCAGGATGTCTACCCTATCTGAGGTCCTGCGCTACGAAATGCTGTTCTTGCTAGTGGGCCTCATTGTGCTGGTCGCGTACCGGCTCCTGACCCAGCAGATCAATACCAAGGGGCTTCTGCTCGATAAGGCGAGCGGGCGCGCCTTTAGCCCTGGCCGCTTGCAGTTACTCATCGTCACGATGGGCATCGCCATCTATTACATGCTGATGGTGTTTGAGACCGAGGAGCCGGGGAGATTCCCTGACCTGCCTAACGAGTTTCTCTTGGCGCTCGGCGGGAGCCACGTCTTCTACCTTGGCGGGAAGCTCTACGGGCTGCTCGCGAGTAGGCTCGGGTTCGCCTCGCCCCTGATAAGGGAGCGCGCCCGGCAGATCAGTGAACGGAGGATGAAGAGATGACAGCGATTCAAATTCTCGGCTTGGTGATAGGCTGGATACTGACCATCTTCGTCGGCCTGCTAGCGTTGATGATCCTGGTGAAGATATGGAGGGGCGACATCGACCTCAATTACCTGATCAGCGACGAGCTGGGCTACGCGAGCCTCTCGCGCTTCCAGTTCCTCATCTTCACCTTCGTCGTCGCGATCAGTCTGTTCTACCTCATCGTGAACAAGACGCCGCCGGGCTACCCTGATATCCCGAACGAGATACTGGCGCTGCTCGGCATTAGCGGCGGTTCTTATGTGGTCTCGAAGGGCATCCAGAACAGCAGGGACGTGAGCCTGACGGAGGCGAACAATCCGCCTAAAGAGGCACCCGAGAAGCCCACGAACACGCCAATTATGGGCGATGACGAAGGCACGCCGGCCACGGGCACGACGACTACGAGCAGGACGACCACGAGCAGGACGACCACGCCGCCCCCGACAACGCCGCCGATGGCCTAAGCCCGCGCTGCCGCGCACGACGCTGTGGCGCCACACGCCCCGACATGAGCCGCGAGCAGCCTCCCTCGCGCGGCTTCATCCGCACGCCGCTGCTTCAGCGGCCCGCCCCTTCGCGCCGCGCCCGAGAGCCTTCGGGCGGCCCTTCTTTGAATATTCGAGGAGGAACCCATGAGTAGAGAGCGTGAACCCAGGAGGAGAAGAAACGACGCCTTGCGCAACAGCCTGCCCGGCCTCGTGCTCGCAGTCGCTTCCGTGCTGCCCGCCGCCCTGAGTCCCACGCGCCCGGTTGCTCCCCCAGGTGCGGCTCCCCCCTCCCCGGTCGCCCCTGCCCCCGCACCACGCGCGGCCGGCACGGCGGCGACGACCGCTCCCGCCGCAGCCCGG
>JALZHT010000387.1 GCA_030860645.1 Acidobacteriota bacterium | reverse complement strand
GCATGGCGGCGACGACCGCGTTGCGGCGGGCGCGGGCCTGCTCGGCGTGGCGGTCGGGCGCGTAGCGGCCGGGGCTTTGGATCATGCCGGCGATGGTCGCCGCCTCGGCGAGCGTCAAATTCCGCAGCTCCTTGCCGAAGTAGAGGCGCGCGGCCTGCTGGACGCCGCGCACGGCGACCGAGCCGCGCTGGCCGAGGTAAATCTCGTTGCAGTAGAGCGCGAAGATCTCTTCCTTCGAGAGCCGGCGCTCGACGACCGCCGCGAGCACGGCCTCGCGCAGCTTGCGCCGGAGCGTGCGCTCGGGCGTCAGGTAGGTGTTCTTGACGAGCTGCTGCGTGATGGTCGAGCCGCCCTGCTTCGTCTCGTCCTCGTCAAGCCCGCCCCAGCTCGTCGCGGCGCGGGCGACGGCCCACAGGTCGAGGCCGCCGTGCTCGAAGAAGCGGCGGTCTTCGGTGGAGAGGATGGCGCGCGCGAGCACGGGCGGGATGTCGGCGTAGGTGAGCGCGTCGCGCCCCGCCGTCTTCACGCCCGCGTCGTTCGTCAGCGTCTCGGGTTCGAGGGTGTAGGAGGTGAGCGGCGCGCCGTCGGCCGTGATTGATTCGACGTGGCCGCGGCGGTCGAACCCGACGCGCACGCTCGCGAAGCCCTGCGCGGAGCCGGCGGCGCTCGTCGGGCTCGGCTCGATGAGGACGCCGCCGCCTTCGACTCTGAAGCGACCGCTCCAGACGCGGCCCGCCTCGGCGGCGGCGACGTAGCCGGCGCGGCGCAGGATGGCGGCGAGCCGCTCGGGCGAGAGCTTCTGCCCCGTCCGCAGCACGCGCGGCGCGGCGTAGATGCCGGCCCGGCTCGTCAGGTAGCCCGAGGCGAGGCGTTGGTCAACGACGGTCGAGTAGTGCCAGTAAAAATATGCGAAGGTGGAGACGGTTGCGATGGTGAGAACGACGACGCTGACGCCGAGGGCGCGGAGCGCGGAGGCGAGGCGGGGCCAGCGCCTCTTCGTCTCGTTCAACTCGAAGACCCGGGGGCGCGCGGCCCCGCGGCCGAGTCGCCGCGGGCGGCGTGTGGCGTGGATGCTCGTGGCCCCTGTTCCCATGCTGCTCGTCCGCCCGCCGAAGACACTACTCCCGTCGGGGGCGCGGACGCGCGCCCGCCGAGACCGGGCCTGACCCGCCGGCTTGCGTGTGCCGAAAGTAAATGTCTAATCGCCAACTTTTTCTCGCCCGGCGGCCCCCGCGCGGGCCGCGGGAACATCGTGGGAGAAGCCCCGGCGCGCCGCTCAGCCGAAGATCATCGAGACGGCCGCCGTCGAGACGGCCAGCGTGATCATCATCATGATGATGGCGAGCAGTTGCATAAAATTGTTCACGACCACTTTCATCGTCCGCGTCCCCTTTGACCCACAGAACCCTTCTGTCGCCACCTCTGCAACGACCATGCCGACGCCCACCCGCGCCGCCGCGCCGGCCCCGCCGCTTCGCTTAAATCTCACACGGCAAGACTCTTACCGACGCTGACGCGCGAGCCGGCGGCACACGCCGACAACAGCCGCCACGCGCCCTCGCCTGTTTTCGATACAACACGCGCGCCCCTCCGCGCGCGCCGCGCGTTCTGAAACGAGCCAGCAAGAGAAACGATAACGCAGGACGCGTGACGATGAACTGAAAAGCATTATCAGTTATCAGTTTTCAGCAAGACAAAAACTGATAACTGATAACTGACAGCTAGTTCATCGTTCCGCGTTCATCGTTTCTTTATTTCGCGGCGCTCTTGTCGCGGCGGAAGCGGAGCCAGGCGGGGGAATCGGGCGGTTGGGGTTCGAGCAGTTCGCGGATGGCGGGCAGGGCGGCGCGCGCGGCCCGCTCGCCGGCGGCGAGTAGTTCGTCGGCGCGCGTCATCTCGTCCCAGCGGATGTGGCCGACCTCGGGGCTGATGACCACGTCGGCCGACTGTCGCTGGTGGACGACGGCCGTGCGCTGCACGACGATGATTGATTGGAGGAGCACGCCGATGACCGACGTGGGCTGGCCCAGGAACTTCGCGCCCTCGTAGTTCACGTCAACGGCGACGACCACCTCGGCCCCGAGCGCGCGCGCGGCGGCCGTCGGCAGATTCGCCACCAGCCCGCCGTCAACGAGTTGGCGGCCCCCGGCGTCCACCACCGGCACGTACCAGCCGGGCAAGGCGCAACTGGCGCGGATGGCGAAGGCCACGTCGCCCTCGTCGCGCAGGACGACGGCCTGGCCCGTGTGGAGGTCGGTGGCGACGGCCGCGAACGGGATTTTCAGCTCCTCGAACCGCGTGGCCGGGAAGCGCGCCCGGATGTACTCCTCCATGCGCGCGCTCGACTGGACGCCGAGGCGCGAGAGCGTCATCCGCCCGAAGTCGCGCCAGCGCATGGAGCGGCAGATTTCCTCCAGCTCCGCGGCGCCCATCCCCGCGGCGTACGCGCCGCCGGCGAGCGCGCCCGCGCTGGTGCCGGCTACGCAGTCCACCGTCACGCCCTGCTCCTCGAACGCCTTCAGCACGCCGACGTGCGCCACGCCGCGCGCCGCCCCGCCCGACAGCGCCAAGCCCAGCCGCGGCCTCCGGTGTTGCCCTACGACTCTACGCCACATATAAAAGAGGGTGTTGGGTTCTGGGTTTTGGGTGCCGGGTAAGACATCTCTCTTCCCAGCACCTAGCACCTAACACCCGGCAACCGTCTCTATCTTCCCCCTTCAAAGCTCTTGTCGAGGATCGTGATCTCGGCCGCGGTGCGGGACTCTTCGAGGAACTCGTCGGTGTCGGAGTCGATCTTGGACTCGATCAGCTCGCCCTCGATCTCCTTGTAGACCTCTTCGACGCGGGGGACGATGAGGCCGGGCGACTGGCGGCGGCGGCGCGGCACGTACACGTCGCGGTAGTAGTCCTCGACCTCGCGCTGCGTGACGACCGTGAAGGAGCGGAAGCGGAAGTCGAGGTACTTGCGGATGCGGACGCGATCCTCGACGATCTCGCGCAGTTGCGCCGAGTCCTGCCCAAGCCCGACGCGGCCGAGCCGATTGTAGAAGTCCGCCTGCGAGGGGAAGAAGCCGATGAGGCGCGCCAGCTCGCCGCTAATCTCGTCGGCGGTCGGGGCCACCGACGGCAGCTTCTCGGCCTCCTGCGCGATGAGGCGCTGGTCAATGAGCAGGTCGAGCGCGCGCCGCAAGTCCTCGCGCCGCGGCGCGTCGAGCGGCACGTCGGGCTGGAGGGCGAGCTGCCAGAGGAGGTCGGTGTAAGTGATCAGCTCGCGGCCGTTGATGACGGCCACCATCCGGTCAACCACCTCGCCCCCGCCCGACTGCGCGCCCGCGGCGCCGCCGGCGAGCGAGACGAGCACCAGCACGAGAAGCATCCGCCTCATGTCACAAACTCCGAGGAAAGGATTTTAGATTTTTGATTTTCGATTTGCGATTGACGGCCGCGCCCCCGCCTTCCCCAAATCGAAAATTAAAAATCGAAAATCAAAAATCTTCTGTCCCGCGCGGCAGAGGGCGAAGGCCGCCGCCGCGAAGAGGAAGTAGTGGACGGCGAGGACGTAGCGGTACTCCGTGTGGAGCGCCGACTGCACGCAGAGGAAGTAGAGCGGGACGGCGAGGAGCGCGGCCAGCTCGCGCTTTCTCCGTCCGCGTAAGAGCAGCACGAGCCCCGCCAGATAGAGCGGCAGGAAGACCGCCGTGATGAAGGTCTTCTGCACCGCGCGCAGAACGATTCGCGGCGCGCGCGTCCACCCCTCCGAGACCGGCAGCGTCGAGGCCAGCGGCGTCCTCTCCAGCCTCAACATCGAGCCCGCGCGCCTGAGCATCACGCCCGCGAACCAGACGGGGTTCTCCCCGATGACCTTGAGCGCGCGCCGCGTCCGCCAGCGGTCGCGCTCGATGCCGTCGGGCTTGAAGAGCGCCGCGGCGTACTCGGGCCGCCCCGCCTCCGACGCCTCCAAACGCGTCAGCTCAACGTCCGTGTCCGGCAGCCCGAACCTGCGCTCGGGGTCGTAGTCCGCGACGCCCTCGACGAGCGTCTGCCCCGCGCCCAGAGAGACCGGGATGAAGTGGCCGTAGACGACCGCGTTGCGAATCGTCAAAGGCGCGACCGCGAGCACGGCCC
>JALZHT010000386.1 GCA_030860645.1 Acidobacteriota bacterium | reverse complement strand
AGACAGGTTCTTACGATTGACGATTCACGGCTTTTACTTCTTGAGCCGGTCGAAATACTCCCGCTGGATGCGGGGCGTCTGGTCGTCGGCCTTGACGGCGCGCAGCGCCTTGACGAGCGCGGCGACGCGGTGCTCGGTGAGCGCCTGCCCGAGTTCGCGCGTGGCCTTCGCGCCCTCGCCGGCGTAGTGGTTGGGGAAGCGCGCGTACCACCAGATGGCGGTGTAGAGGCCGGGCAGCGGCGGGAGGCGTTTCTGATCCCCGCCCGACTCTTCCGGGGCGCGGCCCAACTGCACGAGGTCGGGGCGCAGGTAGAGGAGCAGGGAGGATTCGTTCTCGCCCGCGTGCAGGTCGGTCGCCGGGTCGGACTTGCGCAGCGCCTTCAGCTTCTGTTCGACCTCCGCGTCCCACTCCGGCTCGAAGAAGTAGACGACGTAGTCGCGCCGGCGTTCGAGTTGCGACTGGACGAAGTAGCGGAGGAGTTGCGGGTTGCCGCCGTGGCCGTTGACGATGACGATCTTCTTGAAGCCGTTGCGCCCGATCTCCTCGACCGTCGCGTCGAGCAAGTCCCACACGACGCGCGACGGCAGAGCGAAAGTGCCGGGCGTGTGCTGCGCCTCGTAAATCTGGCCGTAGAAGAAGTCGGGGAAGACGACGGCGTACTCCTGTCTGGCGGCGCGCGCCGACAGCTCGCGGACGTGAATCAGGTCGGAGCCCATCGGCAGGTGCGGCCCGTGCTTTTCGAGAATGCCGATGGGGAGGACGCAGGTGTAGGCCGAACGCTCCATCGCCTGCGGCCAGTCGGCGGCGGTCAACTCGTCCCAGCGCGACGGCAACTCCTGCGCCGCCGCCGACGCGCCGAGCAGAAAAAAGGCGAGCAGAAATTTCATACAATTCTCCTTATAGTTGAGTGAGGCGGGAGGCGCGTTTCAACACAGAGGGCACAGAGGCTCCGCGGAGTTCACAGAGAAGAAATGTTTTCTCTGTGAACTCCGTGCTTGCTCTGTGCCCTCTGTGTTAAACCTTGCCCCGCCCGGCTCTCGACACACGAGCCTGCCACGAATCCGCAATCCCGCGTCCCGCAGGGGCCGCCGGCCGTCACTGCTGCCGGAGCGGCGGCATCGGGATGGGGATGTTGTAGGTGGCCGCGCCGACGCCGACGCCGCCCTCGCAGGTGTTCGGCGGGACGGTGCAGACGCGCCGCGTGGACGGGCACTCCGAGGCCCAGAACATGTAGCCGAGCATCCCGTTGGTCGAGCCGACGCGGGTCGCCACCGTCTGCACGTAATTGCCGGTGCTCTTCTGGAGCGAGTTGGCGAAGTTGTTGCACTCGGGCGCGGCGCGCGTCCCCGTCACGATGTAGAGGCCGCCCGTGAACTTGGCCGCGGCGAGCGGCAGGATCGGCGGGTCGAACTGCGCCTTGCCGTCAATGTGCTCCTGCCAGTTGGCCTGCGCCTCGGCCGCCCCGTTCGGCTGGCGGTTCGGCACCATCGCGTTGGCGTAGTCGAGCACGGGCGTCGTCGTGTTGAGCCAGTCGGCGGTGGCCTTGCGCGTCAGCGCGATGAGCCAGCGGTCGCCGGCCGCGAGGTCAATGGTCAGGCGCGCGGCGTGGTTGTTGCCCGTCGCGTCGTAGGGCAGCACGGAGCGGTAGGCGTTGATGAACGCCTCCAACCCGGCGAGGTTGGGGCTGGTGTTCTCCTCGTAGTCAATCTCGATGCCGACGCCGAGGCGCTGGGCCACCTCGGCGGCGTTCAAGCCGAACTGCGTCGGGTTGGCCGCCAGCGCTTGGTTCCACGCGTCCGTGTAGGTGATGCCGCCGATGGAGAGCATGACGCGGACGTTGCGGCTCTTGAAATAGTTGACGACCTCGGGCGTCATGCCGCGCGGCACGCCGCCCAGTGTGCCGGCGTCGGTCGTCTTGTTGAGCAGCTTGAGCGGGTGGACGAAGCTGAGCACGACGAGGTTGACCGAAGGCAGCCCCGTGCCGTCGCCGCGGTCGACGAGCCAGCGGTTCTTCAAGTCGAAGTCGTTCATGTCGCGCACGCTGGCCCACGTGCAGAAGTCATTGCCGCAGTGCCACGTGCCGTAGACGGAAACGGGCGTGGCGTTGGCCGAGAGGGAAGAGGCGAGGCAGGCCGCCCCCAGGATACACAGCGACACCAACCTTCTGAGCATAGGGTTCTCCCTCCGAAGAATTTTAGATTTTAGATTTTTGATTGGCGATTGAAAGCAGAGGCCGTCTCCCCGCCTTTAAATCAAAAATCAAAAATCTAAAATATTCTCTTACTGGCCGGAAGGCTTCGCGGGCGGCGCGGCCAGTGTCTTGACCTGCTCGCGCCACGCGGCCGGCGTCATCTGTCCGAGGCGCGGCAGCTCGTAGGCGGCGACGACGAGTTGCCGGACGCTCGGGACGACGGGGAATTCGAGCGCGGCTTTCGGCTTGGCGGCCGCGTCGAGCGCGGCGAGGCGCGCGTCGCGCCACTCGGCGGGCGGCGCGACGCCCCGCGAAATGTAAGACAGCGCCTCCAGCCCCGTCGTCCCCAACTCGGCCAGGTCTTTGGCGAGCGGGCGCGCCTCGTGCAGCCCGGGCGAGCGGTCAATCATCGCCTCCAGCTCGGGGCCGGCGTTGCGCCACTGCGTGAGGGTGGTTCGGAGTTGCATCGCGTGGGCGTCGAAGCGCGGGGCGTCGGCGAGCAGCGCGTCGACCGCGGAGGCGAAGCGGCGGGCCGCTTCGCTGTCGGGGCGCGCGGCGTCTATGAGGCCGGTGAGAGGCGACAGCATGGTCTGCGGCCGCTGCTGGTAGCGCCGGTACTCCTTGACCGGCTCGACGACGGAGACGAGCGTCTGGAGCGGGCCAGTCTCGCGCCCGCCGGCCAAGCGCCTGAGCATCATCGCCTGGTTCTTCTCGTGCGTCAGTCCGAGTTCTTCGAGGCGCACGCTCACCACGGCGAGCCGCCGGTACATGTCGTCCACGTCCTTCACGTCGCGCGGCGACCAGAGCCGCTCGGCGATGGCGGCCGTGCGCGGCCAGATGCGCGAGTCTATCGTCTCGGGGCTGACCCACTCGCCCCACATCGTCGCCTCGCCGCCGAGGACGAGCGCCGCCTCCGCCGGGGTGAGCGTGCTGTCGGCGGGGACGGGGTCAACGACGTAGTGCTGGTGGGTGGGGAAGATGAGGTCTATGTAGTAGCCGTTCGAGAGGACGCCCCTGTAGCCTTTGCGCGCGGCCTCGGCGAGGGCCGCCGTGCCGCGCCACGAGTGGATGACGACCTCCCTGGGCAGGTCGGGCTGGAAGATTTCGTCCCAGCCCATCATGGTCTTCCCGTGCTTCTTGAGGATGGCGAGCAGGCGCTTATTGAAGTAGGTCTGGAGCGCGTGGTTGTCCTTGATGCCCTTCTCCTTCATGAAGGCTTGAATCTTCGGGTTCCTGTCCCACTGCTTGCCCTCGTTCTCGTCGCCGCCGATGTGCATGTAGGCGTCGGGGAAGAGCGCGGCCATCTCGCCGAGGAAGGCGTCGAGGAACTTGTAGACCTCCTCGCGCGTGGGGTCTAAGGCCGGCTCGAAGATGCCGGCCTTGCGCTCGATGGTGTACGGCCCGGGCGCGCTGCCCAGCTCGGGGTGGCCGACGAGCCAGGAGGTGGCGTGCCCCGGAATGTCGAACTCGGGGACGACGCGGATGCCGCGGTCGCGCGCGTAAGCGATGATCTCGCGCGCCTCCTCCTGCGTGTAGAACTGCCCGTCCGACCCCATCGTGTGGAGGCGCGGGAATTTTTTGCTCTCGATGCGGAAGCCCTGGTCTTCGGTCAGGTGCCAGTGCAGGACGTTGAGCTTGACGGCGGCCATCGCGTCGAGGTTGCGCTTCAAGACCTCGACCGGCTGGTAGTGCCGCGCCACGTCTATGAGCAGCCCGCGCCACGGGAAGCGCGGGCGGTCGTCAACCCGGGCGGCGGGGACGAAGTAGCCGTCGCGGTCGCTCTCCATGAGTTGCAGGAAGGTCTCCAGGCCGCGCAGCGCGCCGACGGCGGTCGGGGCCTTCAGGACGGCCTGCCGCTCCGTGACTTCGAGCGTGTAGGATTCGTCCTCCTCGACCGAAGGCACCGCCCGGCCCGGCCCGCCCGCCTCGACCACGAGGGCCGCCGC
>JALZHT010000385.1 GCA_030860645.1 Acidobacteriota bacterium | reverse complement strand
CCTCGCTGAGGCGGCCGACCGCCTCGGCCGTCTCGTCGCCCCAGCCGCCGCGCGGCGGCTCGACCGGCCGCACCCCTTCGAGCGAAGTGATCTTCAACTCCTCCCACCACTCCGGGATGTCGCGCTCGCTCAGCGCGTCCTCGTTCCAGCGCCCGCAGCGCTCGCACTCGAAGCCCGTGTAGGAGCGCGCCTCCTCCTTCGTCAACGCCAGGCGCGCCCGCGCGCCGCACGACACCTCGGCGCACCTGCGCTCGATTTCTACCAGCAACAACTCGCGCGGGAACGTGATTCGTTTCATAAAAGCCGTGAATCGTCAATCGTGAAAAGCCCTGAGCCGAGAGTCGTGAACCGAAGCGCGTCGAGCTTTCGCGGCGTAAAAAGTTACCTCGCAACCCTGGCGACCCTCAACCGCGATTCACGATTCACGGCTTTTATTCTATCCCCTCTAACGGCCACTGGCGGTCGATGAATTCGAGGTGGAGGCGGGGGATGCCGTCGGGGCCGGTGCGTTGGGCGCGCACGGCCGCCGTGACCGAGAGGCCGGATTCGAGGCTCTTCAGACGCACGAAGCGGCCGCGCTCGACCGTCAGCGTCGTCCAGACGGCGGCCCCGCGGCGGCTGATGTTCTCCGTCACGGTCTGCTCGCTGGCCGTCACGCGCCCCTCGTCGTCAATGATCTCGACCGTCACGTTGACGGGCAGTTGGAGGCGCGTCTCGGCCGAGCGCGCCGCGCGCGCGCCCTCCGCCTCGTCCTCGACCTCGCGCAGCGCCCAGAGGTTGTTGTCCTTCGACAGCTCGTCTATCGCGTAGCGCGTCGTCGGGTCGTCCCGGTAACTCAGCGGCGGGTGCTTGCCCGTGAAGGCCACGCCGATCACGGGGCGCGGCGGCTCGCCGCCCCTCTGCCAGAGCGGCGGCGGCGGCGCTTCGACGCGGCGGACGAGTGCCCACACGCGGTACTGATCCTCGATGTGGTCGAAGCAGCGGAGCTGGCGCGGCAGCGGCAGCGTCAGGTGGAGCAGGCGGCCCCGCTCGGTCGGGTGCGTCAGCTCGAAGCTCGCGCCGAAGGGCGTCACGTCGATCAGGCGCGACATCTCCATCCACTCGTAATCGAGCGAGTCGCGGCCGTGGACGCGGACGGGGAGCGCCAGCTTGATGCGCTCGCGCAGGCGTCTGGATTTACCCTCAAATTCCATCTTCGGGCGCGGGTTTCCGGCGGCGGGGCGGGCGCAACATATTGCGGCCCGCGGGCGGCCCCCAAAAGACCCCGCTTCAGCCCCGAAAACCCTGTTTTTACAGGGGTTTTGGGGCCGTGCCGGGGTTGCGAAAACGGCCCCGCCGGGCTACAATATGTCGTACTTTCGGCCCGCCGTTTCCGCACCGAAAAGTGCCGCCTCGGTCAACTGATTTTAGGTCGCGGGAGGCCCCCTTCAAAGCCCCCTTGCGACCCGCCGCGGCGGGATTGCGTTGTCGTTCGGACGCCCTGTGCGGGGACGGTCCCGGCCGCTTTTGCGGCGCGGCCCCGCGGGCGCGCAAATTGTACCGGAAAGGTTTATCGGATGGAAACTTTAGATCGCAACTACGTCAACATCGAAGACGAGATGCGGCGCTCGTATCTCGACTACGCCATGTCGGTCATCATCGGGCGGGCGCTGCCGGACGTGCGCGACGGCTTCAAGCCCGTCCACCGGCGCGTGCTCTGGGCGATGCACGAACTCGGCAACCAGTATAACAAGGCTTACAAGAAGTCGGCGCGCATCGTCGGCGACGTGATCGGCAAGTACCACCCGCACGGCGACTCGGCCGTCTACGAGACCATCGTCCGCATGGCGCAGGACTTCTCCATGCGCTACCCGCTCGTTGACGGCCAGGGCAACTTCGGCTCGGTGGACGGCGACGCCGCCGCGGCCATGCGCTACACGGAAGCGCGCATGTCGAAGATCACCACCGAGGTGCTCGCCGACATCGAGAAGGAGACCGTCAACTTCCAGCCCAACTACGACGAGTCCTTGAGCGAGCCGGCGGTGCTCCCGACGCGCGTCCCGACCCTGCTCCTGAACGGCGCGGACGGCATCGCCGTCGGCATGGCGACGAAGATTCCGCCGCACAACCTCTCCGAGGTCGTCGACGCCACCATCGCCCTCCTCAAGAAGCCGAACATCAAGGACGAAGACCTGTTGAAGCTCGTCCCCGGCCCCGACTTCCCGACGGGCGGCTTCATCTACGGCCGCGACGGCATCCGGCAGGCGTACCTCACGGGCCGCGGCATCATCCAGATGCGCGCCCGCGCCGGCATCGACCGCATCGGCCGCGGCTCGACCGAGCGCGACGCCATCATCATCACGGAGATCCCCTACCAGCTCAACAAGGCCCGCCTCATCGAGCGCATCGCCGAGCTGGTCAACGAGAAGAAGATCGAGGGCATCGCCGACCTGCGCGACGAGTCCTCGCGCGACGGCATGCGCATCGTCGTCGAACTCAAGCGCGACGCCGTCCCGCAGATCGTCCTCAACAAGCTCTATAAACTGACGCCGATGCAGTCCACCTTCGGTGTCATCAACCTCGCCATCGTGCAGGGCCAGCCGCGCGTGCTGACGCTCAAGCAGATGCTTGAGCACTTCGTCGAGTTCCGCCGCGAGGTGGTGCGCCGCCGCACCGAGTACGAGCTGCGCAAGGCCCGCGCCCGCGCCCACATCCTCGAAGGCTTGAACAAGGCGATTGACGCGCTCGACTACATCATCCCGCTCATCCGCAACGCGCGCAGCGTGGACGAGGCGCGCGCGTGGCTGACGGGCAGCACCTCGACGATGGCCGAGGTCAGGCAGTGGAAGGGCACGCCCTCGGACGTGACGCTGGCCGGCTTCATAGACAAGCTGAAGAAGGTGATGCGGCGGCTCTCGTTCTCGGAGCTTCAGGCGCAGGCCATCCTCGACCTGCAACTGCGCCGCCTCTCCGCGCTCGAACGGCAGAAGATCATTGACGAGTACGAGCAGCTCATTAAGCTCATCGCCGAACTCGAAGACATCCTCGCCAACGAGTCCTCCCTGCGCCGCGTCATCGTCCGCGAACTCGAAGACGTGCGGAAGGACTTCGGCGACGCGCGCCGCACGCAGATCATAGACGAGGGCGTAGAGCTTTCGGTCGAGGACATGATCGCCGACGAGGACGTGGCGATCACGGTGACGAAGAACGGCTACGTGAAGCGCACGCCCGTCACCACCTACCAGCGGCAGGGGCGCGGCGGCAAGGGCCGCTCGGGCGCGGGCACGGGCAAGAACGACGACTGGGTCGAGCACCTCTTCATCGCCTCGACCCACTCGTACCTGATGATCTTCACCGACGACGGTCAGGTCTACAAGCTCAAGGTGCACCAGATACCGGACGCGCTCCCCTCGGCGCGCGGCAAGGCCGTCGTCAACCTCATCAACATCTCCTCGGCGCGTAAGCTCGCCGGGGTCGTCGCCGTGCGCGAGTTCTCCGAGGGGCGCTACGTCGTGATGGTCACGAAGAACGGCGTCATCAAGAAGACCGAGCTGTCGGAGTTCCAGAACATCCGCTCGAACGGCATCAACGCCGTCAACGTGGACGACGGCGACGAACTCCTCGACGTGATCCTGACCGACGGCACGAAGCGCATCTTCATCGCCACGCACGACGGCCTCGCCATCCGCTTCGACGAGTCGGACGTGCGCCCGATGGGGCGCGCCGCGCGCGGGGTGCGCGGCGTTGACCTGCGCAAGGGCGACTACGTCGTCTCGGTCGCGGCGGTCTCGGCCGACGACTCAGAGAAGATGCTCTCGATCTCCGAGTGCGGCTTCGGCAAGCAGACGCCGATCACGACCTACCGCTTGCAGTCGCGCGGCGGCAAGGGCGTCATCAACATGAAGACGACCGACAAGACCGGCAAGGTCGTCGCCGTCTTCCCCGTCGAGGAGGAGAGCGAGGTGATGATCATCACCAAGAACGGCAAGCTCATCCGCATCGAGGCCGGCGAGATCCGCAAGACGGGCCGCTCCGCCCAGGGCGTCCGCCTGATGAAGACCGACGGCGGCGACAAAGTCACCTCCGCCTCGCTCCTCGACGCCGAGCGCGAGGCCGAAGAAGTCCTCGCGGGCTGAGCCGCGGGTAGGCTGCATGATGTCAGAGGG